>CALGKJ010000060.1 GCA_937930535.1 uncultured Clostridia bacterium | reverse complement strand
TTATAAGTAACCAATTGTAAATTTCAAAATATTTATAGTTAAATACATCACTACTTTAATTATAACATATATATCCTCGTCTTCAATATAAATAAGCGTTAATAGCAAGCATTCTATACAGAATGGAAACTACATAATATTCTATAATAACAAAACTACCTGTATTCATATAATTTAACATATATTTATTTTTAGATTTACAGGCAGGTGATATTTTGGCTATTAATAATAATTTGCAGGATAAAACAAAGTCACAGATTGCAGCACTATATGTCAGGGTAAGTACAGAAGAACAAGCAAGAGAGGGCTTTTCTATTAATGCGCAGGCAGAAGCTCTCACTCAATATTGCAGTCTATATGATATAAAAATCCATAATATTTATAAGGATCTAGGAGTCTCGGGGAAAAGTATGAATAAGCGTAAAGGGCTTCAGGATATGCTTAAGGATGCGAAGCTTGGTCTATTCAATATTGTGCTGGTTTGGAAAATATCCAGACTCTCCAGAAGCTTGAAGGATTTACTGTTGATTTTAGATAGTTTTGAAAAGTATCATGTAGACTTTGTAAGCTATTCGGAGAAGCTTGATACTTCAACTCCGGTAGGCAGGATGACACTACAGCTTCTTGGTTCCATTGCTGAGTTTGAAAGGAATACAATAGTAGAAAATGTTAAGCTGGGGCTTAATGAATTTGCAAGATCTGGCGGCAAAGCTGCCTCGGTGTTAGGCTATGATAATATTAACAAATGTTTGAAAATTAATGAGCATGAAGCAAGAATAGTACGCACAGTTTTTGATTTGTATACCAGAGATTATATTAGTATGTCAAAAATCGCTATTCACTTAAATACACTTGGGTATACAACAAAACGCGGAAAAAAATTCAGAAGTGACAGTATATCAGTAATACTACAAAATCCAGTGTATATCGGAATAAACAGACATAACATAAATTCTCCCGAAGAGTATAGTATTGATGGCGGTCATACACCCATAATTGATATTGATATTTGGAACAAAGCCCAAAAAAGAATATCCTCTTCCCAAAAGCAGCTTCACCAATCAGACAATCAAAGAGCATCTTTATTAAATGGTCTAATCAGATGCCCTGTATGCTCAAAACCCCTAAGGATTTTCTATACCTACTCCAAAGGCAGGTGCTATAGATACTACAAATGCTATGCAAGTAATGAATTGCTAATTGGCTCTGGTTGCAGTGGTTTTTTAATAAATGCTGATATGGTGGAAAAAGAAGTTGAACCTATAGTGTTGAATATAATAACAAGTAATTCTGTTGTAGCTGATGTGAATTTGAAATTAAAGAATGATCCAGCCTCTAAGTGTGCTGAAATATTAAATAAGCTGAGTGAGCTTGAAGCGGAAATATCCAGACAAAATGAAATCATTAATAATTATTTTTTATTATTTGAAAAAGGTAGATTGGATAATAATGAATTGCTGCTGGAAAGGTTAAATATCCTTGAGCAGCAAATTAAACTGCTAGAGAAGGAAAAACAGCAGTATGAATCTAAAAGCTCTGATATAAACCATTTCTATACAGTAAATGATATAGGTTATATTACTGAATATTTAATAAGTATTTATCAAGCATTAGAACATGAAGACAAAAGGCGTATAATTACTGCTCTTATCTTAGAAATACATGTAGATGCGGAAAAACAAATTAAGAAAATTATTTATAATTTTCCAATTAATTATAAATTATATAAATCGCAATAAATATATTGCATTATCGTAAATATATTGTGCTATTTATATTTGATAGAAAGCAAACGAAAGCATTTGAACAATGTAAAATATTTATTGCTTTCTATATAGTTTTGTATTCTTAAAGGATTGGGTGTACAGGGTGCTATGACCAAAATATCTATTAAACCTTTAGGACCAATAGGCTCTGCTTCTCCTATTGTCATTATGGTTTTTTTACCTGTAACCGCCTCAAATTTGTCAACCCAGTCCTTTGCCTTGCCAAATCTTGTATCTATAGTTGCCGCGTTAAATGAAAAAATCGGATGCACAATAGCTCCTAATGCAACTAGCTTCTCTGCCTCAGGTAACACTTTATCAAAGGTGCAGAATGATCCGGTTATAGCAAATCCAACGTTTATTCCATCTAATTTCATGATTATCACCCTTTCATTATTATGGATTTTGAAGAAGCTTAATAATGATATCATACATATATATTGCAGCCGTCTTACAAGCAATTTTGCCGGGTAGTCCTAGCGCATGTATAGTTTTTACACCTTTTTCCCTTGCATATCCAAAATCGACTCCCCCTGGCATTGATGCTAAATCAACAATCAAGACATCCTTCCTCACAAAATCCAATAACTCCTTATCTAATATCATAGCTGGTACTGTATTTATAATTATATCCATCTGTCCGATAATGTTTTGAATTTCGTTTATATGAACAGCCTTTATTGCCTTAGATTTAATCCAAGCAATATCATGCTCTTTTCTAGCTTCTGCGTAAATATTGGCTCCAATGGCACTTAAGTAATCAGCTAATATTTTTCCTATCCGGCCGTATCCTAAAATAAGAATATTTGAAGCATGTATTGTAATATCAGTCTCATTCACCAATATCCCTATAGTCCCTTCGGCAGTTGGTATTGCATTCATTATCTGGTAGGCTTCATCCCAATAGTAATCTACATATTTTATATTAAACCTCGCGGCTGTATCCTTTGAATTTTTATTCATTGCACCTGCAAGCAGAATTTTATCTTTGCCAATTTTCTCAAATAGCTTATCCATTTCAACTGGTTTATCTGAAAATATGTTGTTTAGAATATTCAATTCTTTCGAAAATGGAATAGGACCTATCACAACGTCACAATTGTCAACTGCTTCATCAATATTAGTATAATTTTTTACACCTTCAATATCAGCTTTTTCCATACCAAGGGTTGTAACTTCAAACCCATTTTTTTTAAATAGCTTAACAAGCTCAACAAGTCTGTTATCACCGCCAGCTACAAGGTATCTATAATTCTTATAACTAATATCACTGCCTGTTTTATCACATTGCATAACTATCTCCTCCAGCAACCAAACTCTATACAATATATTATGAATTTTTTTTAGACAACGTGTTTGTCCGAAAACATACAAATAAAGAACACCCGTTTTGCAGGTGTCCTTTAGTGTGATATATATAATTATTCTAAGCTTATTTTAGTATATTGTCGAAATCAATTATTATCATATCGTTTCCGATCTTTTTAACCCTTTCCCAAGGGATTTCTATGTACCTTTTGTCTATAAAGAATGATAGCTGGGATTTATTCTCTGGTACTATCAAAGATTTGATTTTACCGGTTTCTTCATCTACAACCAAATCACAGTCACCGAGATAACCAAGCCGCTCACATTCAGGCAGTGAAACAATCTCCTTACTTGCCAGCTTGCTGAACTTCATATATCCACCTCATTTCCATTAACATATCTCTATTGTTATATAATATATTAATGGAACATGCTAATTATGATAAGAATCATATACCTGTGGAGCCAAAGCCTCCGCTTCCCCGCTCTGTAGGCGAAAGCTCGTCTACAAAGTGCAGCTTCGCAATACATATAGGCATAAAAACAATCTGCGCAATTCTGTCTCCTGGATTTATTATATAGTCGTTGCTTCCATGGTTTATAACAGGACAGACTATTTCACCTGTATAATCAGAATCAATTACACCTACACTGTTGGCTAGAGAGATTCCATACTTGCTTGACAGTCCGCTTCTAGGGAATACAAAGCCGCCTATAAATCTATTGGGTATCTGTATAGATATTCCAGTGGCTATCTTGATTATATCTCCGGGCTTAATAGTGATGGGCTTATCAATGGAAGCACATAAATCTATTCCTGCTGAACCCTCTGTGGCGTAGGATATACTATTTGCTTTATCTCCTAACCTGTTTGATAGTATCTTAACCTTAACATCAATTTCCATTTAAAATCCTCCTATGCAGCATTTAAATATTAAAGAAAATAAACTCGGGACTATTACATAAGCCGGCAGCTTATTTATAATACCCGAGTACTTAAATCTAGGTGAATAATTTTTTTATGTTTATATTCTTGTCAACAGGACCAATAATAGCAGTTCCCATTTCTTTAGTGCTAAATATTCGTTTTATTACTTCTTCTATGCTGTTCATATCAACTCTGCTAATCTTTTCTATTATTTCATTTGGTGAATATATTTTATCAAGCATCAGCTCTGATTTTCCTATTGAAATCATTCTCCCGCTTGTGCTTTCAAGACCTAGTATATAGCTGCCCTTAAGCTGCTCCTTGGAATCGTATAGCTCTTCTTGGGTTATTCCGTTCTTTTTTATCAGTTCAATTTCTTCCATTATCAGTCTTGAAACCTTTTGAAGCTGAGTTGGTTTCATGCCTGCATATATAGAAAACAATCCGCAATCCAAATATGCAGAGGGATAAGAAAATACAGAGTATGCAAGCCCCTTATCCTCTCTGATGTTTTGGAAAAGCCGTGAACTCATTGCACCGCCAAAAACATTATTTACTACCAGCATTGAGTAAAAATATTCACTGCTAGTATCTAACCCATTGAAGCCTAAGCATAGGTGAACTTGTTCCGTATCTTTGCTTCTTATTATATTATCTGATGAAAACACAGGTTGGGCAATGTTAACACTTCTTCTTATATTCGGATTATAGTCTTCAAAGTACTTGGTTATTTTAGTTAGTACTTCTTGGGGCTTGATATTTCCTACAACTGAAATCACTATATTTTCAGGAATGTAGTTTTTTGAGTAAAAATCTAAAATATTGTTTCTGTCTAAACTTTGCAGGGATTCTTCTGTTCCGAGTATTGACATCCCTAAAGGATTTTCCGGCCATACTGCCTGACTGAATAAGTCATGCACCAAATCCTCGGGCGAATCCTCATACATACTGATTTCTTCTAAAATGACGCCTCGTTCCTTATCAATCTCATCTTGACTGAAATTAGAGTTAAAAAACATATCAGCTAATACATCAAGGGCTATTTCAAAATGACTGTCTAAAACCTTAGCATAATAGCAAGTCGATTCTTTTGATGTAAATGCATTTAGTTGACCGCCTATTTTATCAATGCTGTTTGCAATTTCCTTAGCGGTTCTTTTCTTGGTTCCCTTAAAAAGCATATGCTCAATAAAATGGGAAACTCCGTTATTATTTATGCTTTCATAACGCGAACCCACTTTTACCCATATACCAATGGACACCGAATTTACATAGTTAATCGGCTCCATCACGACTCTTATTCCGTTTTTCATTTGTTCCTTCTGAAACATTCATAAACCTCCTGTAGCTAATACGCCTTAACTTAATATATGTAATCATATTCAATTATTCCATATATATACGCACAATAAATTATATATAATTAAAATACTTTTTTCAAATCTTTTTTATAGATAACCAACTCTAAAACTTAAAATACTTTTCGTTAAGAGTTGCTAATCTCTTTGTGAGAAACAACTGGAAAAATTTAATTTTGAAGTTGTTTCTCTATAATATGTACAATAGCTGATTAGTTCAATACTTCACTTACAGTTGTTATTTCATACCCATGTCCTTTAATCCTTTCTATCATTTTAGGTAGTGCCTCTACTGTAACCTTTGTTGGATGCATTAATATGATAGCACCGTTATGATGCTTTTTTTCCACTCTTTCAATTATTTTGTTATAATCCTTTGTATTCCAGTCTATTGTATCTATACTCCACATTATGACTTTATAATTAATAGATTCTGCCACATTTACTACAAGGTCATTTATATCGCCATAAGGGGGAGCAAACAAGTTTGTTTTTACACCAGTTACCTTCTGTATTGCTTGTTCCGCTCGTAATATTTGATTTTTATTATCAGCCGCACTTAGCTGACTGTGCTTTAAGTGATTATTACCATGATTCCCTAGCTCATGACCGCTCTCATATATACTGGTAAGTATATCAGGGTACTTAACTGCCCAATCCCCACCTATAAAGAATGTTGCTTTTACATTATTTTGCTTTAAAATTTTCAATATTTCTGGTATATATTCATTTCCCCATACTACATTGCAGGCAAATGCAATCTCTTTTTGCTCCATGTTTCCCTTATATATGGGGTCATATATGTTCATTGTATTGATGCTTATTTGCTGTATAGAAAATAAAAACAAGCAGATAACAAGTATTAATACAATTATCATAAGTATTTTTTTCCTATTTAGTATTATAAATTTTGTCTTCA
>CALGKJ010000059.1 GCA_937930535.1 uncultured Clostridia bacterium | reverse complement strand
AATCGGTGTTAAGCTGGAAGTGACTGGTGATACAGTAGTAAAAGGTAAATTAACTGCTGCAAATGCAGTAGTCAGCAAGCTGCTTACAGCAGGCGGAGGAGAGGCATTAACTATTGCTGCAGACGGAAATATAGGAATCGCTGCTAAACTGGAAGTCATCGGTGATACAGAAGTAAAGGGTAAATTAACTGCTGCAAATGCAGTAGTCAGCAAGCTGCTTACAGCAAGTGGAGCAGAAGCATTAACTATCGCTGCAGACGGAAATATAGGAATCGGTGCAAAACTGCAAGTCACTGGTGATACAAAAGTAAATGGTGAGTTAACTGCGGCAAATGCTGTAGTCAGCGGTAGTCTTACTATCAACAATGTAATTGACGCAGGCATAGGTACTAGCTCAAAAGGTCAGATTAAATGGGATGGTGCTAAGTGGCAGGCGGGAACTTCTACTAATCTTAAAGACATTTCACTAAGCGATCATACCCACGATAAGCTTGGGGCAGATGCATTGGTAGTAGATCAATATGGAAATATGGTAGCTAAGGCTAAGCTGGAAGTCAACGGTGAAACAGTAACAAAGGGTAAACTAACTGCCGTGAATGCTGTAGTCAGTGGAAGCCTTACCGTTAGCAATGGAATCGATGCAGTTATAGACACTAGCCCAAAAGGTCTGCTCAGATGGAATGGTAGTAATTGGCAAGCGGGAGTCGAGGGTAGTCTTAAGGATATTGTATTAAGCGATCATAGCCACGATAAGCTTGGGGTAGATGCATTGTTAGTAGATCAATATGGAAATATGGTAGCTAAGGCTAAGCTGGAAGTCAACGGTGATACAACAGTAAAAGGTAAGTTAACTGCTGCGGATGCTATAGTCAGCGGAAGCCTTACTGTCGGCAGTGGAATCGATGTAACCATAACTCCTACATCAAAAGCTCAGATTAAATGGAATGGAAGCAAGTGGCAAGCAGGGACTTCTGGTGATCTTCAGGACATTGTGCTGAGCAATCATACACATGAGAAGCTGGGGACAGCAGGTAATCCAAATGCATTGATAGTTGATTCAGAAGGAAATGTAGGAATAGGAGTACCAGCACCTTCCGCTAAGCTGGAGGTAAACGGCAATACAGTTGTAAACGGTAAATTAAACACAGAGGATGCTGAAGTTAGAGGAACTATTGTTCTGAGCAAAGGCATAAGTGTGAAAAGGGGCACTAATCTAAAAGCTCAAATTAGCTGGGATGACCTAAATTGTAAGTGGCAGGCAGGAATAGAAGGTAGTCTCCAAGATATTGTACTAGGCGATCATACTCACGATAAGCTGGTTACACCAGGCAAAATACCTGCATTGACAATAGATGATAATGGAAATATTGGGGTTGGGAAAAATCCTGAGTCAGGTTATAAACTGTCCGTACATGGAAATTTCGCCGCAGCAAACTTTACACAAACTTCATCAAGAACATATAAAGAAAACATTGAGAATTTGTCGTTCAAAACAGCGATACAGTTACTAAATAAATTGAATCCTGTATCTTTTGATTATAAAATCGACAGTTCAAAAAAGCATAATATTGGCTTTATAGCTGAGGAAGTTCCTGATGTTTGTGCAACATCCGATCATAAAGCAGTGTCATTAATGGACATAATAGGCGTACTGACTTCTGTTGTTAAAGAACAACAGAAGGAAGCCGGCAAAATGAAAAAACAATTGTTAGGATTGCAAAAACAGGTTGCAGCATTAGCAGGAGCATAAATAACTTCTATTAAAGATTAAAACGAATAAATGAAAAATTCCCTAGAGCTATGGCTTAAGGGAATTTTTCATTTATTTAGGGTTATAAATCTAAGCACTTTGCAGATTATCAAAAACTTTTCCTAAATGTATCTTAAAATATATGCAGCAATATATCTAATTGTGGTAAAATTAAAGAGTTATATAGTTAATTTATGTTTAATAGCAAAAAATATAATAATTTCTAGGAGGTAAACATAATGCCACAAGGAGAAAAGGTTGTAATCAGACTAAGAATGTCAAGCCATGATGCTCATTATGGTGGAAATCTTGTAGACGGTGCAAGGATGCTTGGCTTATTTGGTGACGTTGCTACAGAGCTTTTAATAAGACATGACGGAGATGAAGGACTATTTAGAGCATATGACAGCGTTGAATTTTTAGCACCGGTTTATGCAGGTGACTATATAGAAGCTGTTGGAGAAATTATTTCTATAGGTACTACATCAAGAAAAATGGTTTTTGAGGCAAGAAAGGTAATTGCTCCTGTGCCTGGCAGTGACTCAGCCTGTGATGTTTTAGCCGAGCCTATAATTGTATGCAAAGCGTCCGGCACATGTGTAGTTCCAAAGGATAAGCAGAGATACAGCAAATAGGCTTATCTGCTAGTGAAAATCCCTTGGATAATGAAATTGACATATATAGAGAAACTAAAGAAAACATGTTAATACTATGTATGAGACTTACACTTGTTTACATAAAATTAATCAAGAAATATAAATAAGGCAAAAAAGCCAGTTGTAGCTAAACGGTTAGCTAGACTGGCTTTTTTCTTCTTTGAACATGTAATCAATTTTGATCATCTGAATCAATATAGTTATTCTGCCTAATTCTTATATATTTAAAAGTGTAAATTAATGCATTGCATATATAGAGAAATATTATCATATTATGTAACATAACTGCGAATTACTGTAATTTTATGTCAGTATACAAGCTAAAAATTCTTATTGTGATATACAATATGTTTTAATTGACATACTATTATAAAAGAAATAAAATATATATAATATATTAAAAGTTTTAATTAAGTACAATTCTATATACATGCTCACATGATTTTTATAGTTTTTATAGGGTTTTTAGCTTAAAACTTGGATTATTACAAGCTGAAAACCTAGAAGGGAAGCAATAACTAGTCTGTGAATAAGTTAAGCTTTATGATTGCTTCTCTATATATCTGTCTCTACCTTTAATAAACTAGTCATTATAGGGAACCTGTTTTTCTGTTTCGTAATGAACAGAGAAACATGGGTACCTGTATATAAGTACAGAGGGCTGATATCCTTATTGGCACTTGTATAAAAAAATAAGAGGGGGAGTAATGAAAATGAGTAAAACACAAAGAATCTTAGCCTTACTTCTAGCGGTAGTTATGCTTACAGGACTTGCAGCATGCAGTAAGCCTAACACAGAAACAGGTACTGCGGCAAACACATCTGAAGAACCTCAAAAAGAAATTACAATCAACTTTCCATCTATCTGGGTGGGAAAAGACTCCAAGGCCGGCATAATGTCCGAGCTTATATCTGCCTTCAATCAAGAAAATACGGGTAAGATAAAGGTTGTAGTTGAGGAAATCGGCGACTATCAGGCATATAGAGACAAAATGAGAACTAATATCACAACTGGAAATGTACCTGATGTATTTACCTTTGATAATGCTTCGGAAACACAGCTTTTCTTTAGATCCGATAAGCTTATGGATCTTTCCTCCTACTTAAATGAAGGATGGAAGAATGATTTTATAGCCAGTGCTATAAAGGATGTAACCTTTGATAATAAGATAATGGCAATTCCATATGAGTTTGGTGTTACACCTGTATGGTATAATACAAGACTTCTGGAAAAGGCAAATGTTACAGAAATACCTAAGACCTATACAGAGTTTTTTGATATGTGTGAAAAGCTAAAGGCGGCAGGAATAGCACCTACCTCCCAGATGACCGGTGAAAATGCCTGGACATCAATGCTTTGGTATTCGCAGCTTGTTGTAGCAATAGGCGGACCTGATGTTTACAAAAACGGTTTTGATGATCCGGCATTTTTAGAAGCTGCAAAAATAATGCAGAAGATGTACCAATACACTACAAAGGATGCTGTAGGTGCTACGGCTGGAGTATCAGCAGGTCATTGGATCAACGAAAGAACAGCAATATTTATGAATGGACCATGGTTTGTTGGAAGGCTGAAAAATGAGGGCGTAAACAACATGTATGATGTTGTAGAAGTTGCTCCGGCACCAGTTTACGAAGGCGGAAAGGGTCAGGAGGGCGGATATATAGGATTTATTCAGGCTTATATAGGCGCAGCGAAGCAGACGGACAAAGCTAAGGAAGCGGCAGTTGTAAAATTCTTAAAGTATATAACAAGTCCTGAGAACGTTAAAAAGGTTTCATTGGCTTCTGGTGCAATGTTTGTTGTAAAGTTTGATTTAGGCTCAGCTGATAATGTAGAAAAATTACAAGCTCAAATGATAGAGCAAAGCAACAAGGCTCCTTATATAGTGCCTCATTTCCAAGGAAATGTTAAGCCAGCGGTTGCAAGTGAGTTTCCACAGGCACTTTCTGGATTGATACTTGGAGACAAGACTCCAGAGAAATTTATTGAGCAGCTTAAAAGAGCAGATTCCATGTAACTGATTTTTATAAAATAAAATATGTGAGGAGTAGCTGCTTCTCACATATTTTATATAGAGCCTGTTCAACACACCACATCCGCAGATTGCATCGGATTTTCCATTGGCATTTGCACTGCAAGCGGTAGAATGGAGGTTATTATGAGAAAAACATACAAGGACTATATAGGAATGCTGGTTTTTCTTCTGCCTGCAATAGTCCTTTTTGCAGCATTCTTTCTTTATCCTGTAGGCTATGTAGTAGTTACAAGCTTATTGAAATGGGATGGTATTACAAAGGCAACTTTTGTAGGTCTTAACAACTATAAATTGATATTTACAGATGAGGTGTTTTTGACCTCTATAAAAAACAACATTATATGGGCTTTGGCTGGCGGTTTGATACAAGTGCCTTTGGCACTTATGATTGCCCTGATCCTAGCCAGAAAGCCTCGGGGCTGGAAAATATTCAGAACTGTTTATTTTTTTCCCAATATTATATCAGGTGTAGCACTGGCTATGATGTGGAGTGCTATATTCAATGACGAATATGGTGTTCTTAATGGACTTCTGAGAATCATTGGTCTGGAAAGTCTGCAAAGGAACTGGCTGGGAGATTTGCATTCCGCCTTTCCTTCATTAATTATATATTGGCTGTTTTATATAGGATATTTTATGATTATCATACTTGCAGAGATATCTTCAATACCAGAGACATATTATGAAGCCGCAAGTATTGATGGAGCAAGCAAGCTTAAGCAGGATTTGTTTATAACCATACCCCTTTGCAAGGGCTCTATATCTACATGTATGACGCTGGCGATGGTTTACGGCTTGAGACAGTTTGAACAGGTTTATATGCTGACTAACGGAGGTCCTGCAAACAAGACGTCGGTAATGGTATTATACCTATACAAGCAGATACAAAACTATAGGTATGGAATGGCAAACGCTTCTGGTGTGGTTCTTATCATAATAGGTGCATTGGTCATAATTACTATAAAGAAGCTATTTCGTGTGGAAAAATATCAAATGTAGCGAGTAATAATTAATGAGTAGGTGAGTAAATCAATGAAAACTGCTAAAAATTCTCTGGAAACAACAGAGAGAAAAGATATAATTGTAACAAAACCAAAAAAACCTCTTAAAGTTTTTATATCAGAAAATGCCAAATCAATATTTAAGTGGGGCTTGCTTTTGTTCTTTCTGATGTATACCTTAGTGCCCATGCTATGGCTGATAATATCCTCCTTGAAAACTAATACTGAGCTTATGGGTTCACACTTTTCACTGCCTTCCAAGCTTCAGTTCGGCAACTATATAAACGCTTTCGCTGTTTCAGGCTTGGGAACGCTTTTTCTTAACTCAATCATAATAAGTCTTGCGGCGACTCTGTTGAATGTGCTGGTTGCAGCCATGGCAGGGTATGTTATATCGAGATTTAATTTCAAGCTTAAGGAAGGCATCTTTACTATGTTTATTACTGGGATACTGGTGCCCATTAATGCCCTTATGGTTCCGTACTTCACACTTATAACAAAGTTGAATCTTTATGATAAAAAAATAGGACTTATACTTACTTATGCTGCAATAGGAATACCCATGTCTGTTTATATAATCAGAGGCTTTATGAATACTATTCCTGCTGAACTGGAGGAGGCTGCTGCTATAGAAGGTTGTTCCTTCTATCAAAGATTTTTTAAGATAATACTTCCACTGTCAAGAACGGGATTGGTAACGGCTGGTACATTTCAGTTTCTACTTTGTTGGAATGAATTTATATACGCCATGCTGCTTACTTCTTCGGTAAAATCAAGAACCATTCAGTTGGGAGTAAGGTATTTTTCCAATCAGTTCACTACTGACTATACTTCAATGTATGCGGCCATTGTAATAAGCATAATTCCAAGCATAATAGGCTACATAATATTCCAAGAGCAGATAATATCAGGTCTTACCAATGGTGCTGTTAAGGGATAGCTCCATAAAATTTAATGATTTACAATAGGAGGTTGACTTATGTGTAATAATGAGTTTCAGACGTTAAAAGAAAAAAGCAGATATATAAGAAGGCTGACAGTGGATTCTATAGGAAAGCTAGGTGTAGGTCATTTAGGAGGATGTCTTTCAGTAATAGAAGCACTGGTAGTCCTTTACTATAAGGAAATGAACATAGACCCCAAAAACCCAAATATGGAAAGCAGAGACAGGTTTGTATTATCCAAGGGTCATGCTGGTCCGGCATTATACTCAGTATTGGCTGACAAGGGTTACTTTGATATAAGTGAACTGGACACCCTTAACAGACCAGAGACAAAGCTTCCAAGCCACTGTGATATGCTGAGAACCAAGGGAGTTGACATGACTGCTGGATCCCTAGGGCAAGGAATATCCTGTGCAGCAGGTATGGCAAAGGCTTCTAAGATAAAGAGGGACAATGCTAATATATACTGCATAATAGGTGATGGCGAGAGTCAGGAAGGGCAGGTTTGGGAAGCGGCAATGATGGCTGCACATTTTAAGCTCAATAACCTGATTGTGTTTACGGATTATAACAAGCTTCAAATAGATGGTACAGTTGAAGAGATTTTAGGCTTGGGAGAGCTGGATAAAAAATGGGAAGCTTTTGGGTGGAATGTAATAAATATAGCAGATGGACATGATGAGGCTCAAATTTATGATGCTATTCAACAGGCGAAAAAATCACAAAGCAAGCCTACAATGATTTTGCTCAACACAATAAAGGGTAATGGAGTTTCCTTTGTTGAAGCTATGGGAGCCGGCAATCACAATATGCCTATTTCTGAGGAGCAGAGAATACAGGCACTTAAGGAATTGGAATAGGGGGTATTTAATATGTATGAAAACGTTGAAATGAGGCAGGTTCTTGCTGATACAATATCCTTCCTGATGGAAAGGGACGAAAGAATAATAGTAATAGATGCTGATCTGGCAAAGGCAAACGGCACCCTTGCCCTTAGAAATAAATTCCCGGAAAGAGCCTTTGATGTAGGTATAGCAGAGCAAAACATGGCAAGCGTTGCTGCTGGTATGGCGGCATATGGCTTTATTCCCTTTATAGGCTCTTTTACTGCTTTTGCCACAAGAAGAATCTGCGATCAAATTGCAATCTCTCTTGCCTATGCAAAGCGAAATGTAAAAATAATAGGCTCAGATCCAGGTATATCGGCTGAACTGAATGGCGGTACTCACATGAGTATGGAAGATATAGGTGTTCTTAGAAGCATACCCGGTGTGGTAATATTTGAGCCGGCAGATGCGGTACAGCTTGCAAAGGCACTGCCAAAGATAGTCGAATATGATGGCGTCGTATATATAAGGCTTTATAGAAAGCCTGCTGCTGTAATTTTTAACGATGATTATGAATTTGATCTTTTTAAGGCTGATGTTATTAAGGAAGGCAGTAATATTAGTATATTTGCCACCGGCATTATGGTTGAAGAGGCACTACAGGCTGACGAAATACTCAAAGCAGAAGGTATTGAAGCTGAAATAATAAATATTCACACCATAAAGCCAATTGATAAAGACGCAGTGCTGAAATCAGCCAGAAAGACTGGAGCTGTGGTAGTATGTGAAAATCATAATATTATTGGCGGCTTGAAAAGTGCTGTTGCAGAAGTGCTTTCAGAGGAGTATCCTGTACCTATAAAGTCCATAGGTGTCAAGGATCACTTTGGTGAGGTTGCTAAAATGGATTATCTTAAAAATAAATATCATATGACAGCAGAAGATATTGCAGCGGCTGCAAAGGATGCCATAAATATGAAAAGATAAAAAAGAGTGCCAGCGGGCACTCTTTTTTATATCCAACTCACGTTACGTTACTATATAAGCATAAATATTCCAGACAGAAGCAGTACTCCATACACGATTCTTGTAAATATTGTATCCTTCACTTTGTTATGAGCAATATTTCCGAGTATCATTCCTAAGACTAAGAAAGGAATAGTCCATAACAAAAGCTTTACTACTGCTGGTGTTATTACACCGTTTATTATATTCTGAATTATTATAATTGTGTTTAGTGTAAACCATAAAAGGCACAGAGTAGCTCTGAAATTATTTTTATTAGGCATAGCTTTTGTAGCATATATTACCACGAAGGGACCGCCTGTACCAAAAGCACCATGTATTATGCCGCCCATAAACAGAACTGCATTTAACATTGAATTGGGCAGCTTAAGCTTAAAGCCTGCACCCCTAAAAGACACATACAAGCCTCTGAATGACACTAAAATCATAAATACAGCTAATATCTTTTTCAGAAGTCCCTCGGGCATTCTGCTGAAAAGCCAAATGCCCAGAGGAAGTCCCATTCCCACAAAGGCAATTATCCTGATAAATTCCTTCCAAAGTATATCCTTAAAGGCTATTATGACAATATATAATGCAAGTATCCATGCCAGTATTATGAGGGTAGGAACTGCCGTCTTTATGCCAACCAGCATAATGCAAAAGGGCAGTGCCAAAACAGTACATCCAAAGCCGGTTATTCCCTCAAGAAAATGCGTAATCAGCACCACCAGCCCAAAAAGCAATATTGAAAATGTCTCCATACTACTACCTCATTTAAAGCAGCTTTCTATACATATTTATTATTTTTTCTACAGTCATTTCAACAGGGTTGTTCAACATATTAGGATGCTGGCTTTTTATTGCCAGATTCTCTATTTCTTCTTCCTTTATACCTGCATCAGCCAAGGTTACTTTTAATCCCATTTGCTTTTTCATTTCTAATATTCTGTCTGCCATTTCAAAAGCATCTGCAAAGCAAAGCTGTCTTGCGAAGCTATGAAGTCTTCCGTCCTCAGCCTCGGCGTTTATTCGTGCAAATAAATCCAAAGTAAAAGCACAAGCCTCTCCATGTGGAATATGATATACATTGGTTAGAGGAAATGAGCAGGCATGAGAACCAGCAGTCTTTGGCAGTCCAAAGGCAAGACCTGCTATTACGCTGGCTTCGCTCATTTTTTCTCTGGCAAGCAGATTTGAGCCATCCTCATATGCCATTATGAGATAATCAAAAACAAGCTTTGCAGCATGTAAAGCAAGGGCATCACATATGGGCTGGTGCCCCTTGCTCCAAAAAGCTTCCAAAGCATGGGACAGCACGTCCATTCCAGTAGCAGCCGTGACGCTAGGTGGAACTGTAAGCGTAAGGGCAGGATCAATAATAGCATAAGAAGGATAAAAGTTATCGCTTACTAATGGTGCTTTAAGTCTTCTTATGGGGTCTGACAATACAGCTACAGGAGTTACCTCGCTTCCTGTTCCAGAGGTTGTAGGTATTGCAATCAATGGCAGATGCTCTGAACCAAGCTTCCGTAAGCCGCTGTGAAACTCAACTACAGAGTAAGGAGTCAGCGCACAGCTTGCTGCCGCCTTGGCGCAGTCAAGGGCACTGCCGCCGCCCAAGGCTGCAACAAACTCAATATTATTATTTCTTATAAATGCTGAACATGCATCAACGTTATCCACAGTTGGGTTAGGTGTGATGTCCGAAAAGGTTTTTATCAATGTACCCTTTGAATACTCCAAAACCTTGTCTGCTAATCCATTTTGAGTAAATATCGGGTCACTGACCAGAAGTCCGTTTTTCAGCTTAAGTGAGCTGAATATCTTGTACAGTTCAGTTATTTTATTGCTTCCAAAGATAATAGTGACTGGCTGCATGTACTTCCATTCCATACACATCACTCCTTTATTTATATATTTCTTTTTCCAGCTCGCCTACCTTGCTGTATGCATTCTTTAAAAAATCCTGTCTCCATTCCTCAAGCCCCTCTGTAAAATCAGTATTCAAAAAAGCATCAACCATTTCAATACCCATGATGTCGCCAATAACCCAGCCTCCCATAGTCAGGATATTTGCGTTGTTTATGGCTCTGCATTTTTTCGCTGCGTATACGCTTTCGGCAACAGCGGCATATACTCCTTGGTACTTATTGGCAACTATAGCCATACCCATACCTGTTCCGCAGCAAAGTATTCCTCTCTCACATGCACCTGTTTGTATTTTTTGCGCAGCTTTTGGAGCAACCTCAAAAAATGGAACACCATGCTCCATGTCCTGTGTACCTAGGTCAAATACCTCGTGTCCCTGATCTAGCAGATGCTTTTTAACTGCTTCCTTAAGTACAAAGCCGGATTTGTCAGAGCCTAATGCAATTTTCATATTATAACCTCCAATGTTCTATTAAATAATTTACTCCCCTAAAAATGGGTTGGAGTCCTATAGTATATTATATAATTTTTAAAATTAAATTAAAAGCATTAATTAATATACAAATTTAAAATATATTTAATACTTTAAATGAAAATATGCAGTTAGATAATTTGGATGGACAAATGGGTTTGTATTGTTAATACCTATTATATATCTGAGAATATGGCAAAAAGAGTACGCTTTTTTTATTTGTTTTAGCACTTTTATACTATTTATTTTATTTTGCAAATGTTATAATTAAGAAGATGTAGAATTTATAAAAACTTTTAATTAATTCTTTGAATTTTCATATTTTTTATTGTTTTATAGATAACCAACTCTAAAACTCAAAATACTCACACATAATATAAATCAAATATTTACAGGGGGAATTATTATGAAGTACATAGTAAATATCGGTGTAGTATGTCTGGCTAGAAAGACCTTTGACTACATGGCGGCAAAGGAGATATACCAGAATATACAAAAAGACCTGCAAGCAGTAGAACAAACAAATTATCATTTTGTGCAGGATCTAATTATAGAAATAGAGGATGCAAAAAAGGCGGCGTTGGAGCTGGCTTCAAGGAATCTGGATGCATTGATAGTTATCAGCGGCACATTTCACCTTGGTCATCTTGTACTTGAGCTAGATAAGGTATTAAGAAAACCGATTCTGCTTTGGGGACTGAATGAGCTGCCCTATAACGGCGGAAAAATAAGGCTAAACTCAGTATGCGGAGTAAATCTGAATGCATCTAATCTGTACAAGGCTGGAAATCGTCAATACTACAGCATAGTATCTGATAAAATAGATGAAAACTGGATAGATGCAGTAAGAATAAAGGCTGCTCTTGAAAATGCCCATGTAGGCATTGCGGGCTACAGAGCTCACGGCTTTTTTAATCTTGGGGTTGATGAGCTGAAGATGTACAGCCAGATGGGAATACTATTAGACCACTATGAGTTAAGTGATATACTAAAAACCCCGGTAATAGCAGAGGAGTTTCAAGAAAAAAAGAGTAAGCTTCTTGACACCTTTGATGTCTCCGGAGTGACGGAGGCACAGCTTGATAAAGTAGCTGAGTTTAGTGCCAAGCTAAAAAAATTCGTTGATACAAATAAGCTTACTGCATTAGCAATAAGATGCTGGCCTGAATTTGCAGCAGACTTTGGAATATCTCCCTGTGCAGCTATGTCAATATTACAGTCGGAAGACTATATACTAGGCTGTGAGGGTGATGTAGAGGGTACTATTTCAATGATCGCCCACAAGGCAGCAGGAGCAGAAACACCCTTTCTTGCAGATTTGTCTCAGGTTGACCTTAAGGAGGATTATGCTCTTATGTGGCACTGCGGCGTAGCACCCTGCAATCTATGGGACGGCAAGTGTACAAGATCTCTGGATACATATTTTGCCGGAGGAAAGGGAGTTACTGCTGATTTTGTGATGAAAAGCGGAGAAGTAATGATACTGAGATTCGACTCTGCCTGCGGAGAATACAGAGTATTTATGCAAAAGGGAGTAGGCATACCTATGGAGAAGCTTTTGAAGGGTACTTATGTTAAAGTAAGATTCGAAAAGCATATTAAGGAGGTATTGGATAGTGTGGTTTATACTGGTGTAGCTCACCATGTATCCCTTGCTTATGGAGACTATTCAAAGCCTCTTGAAGTTTTTGCTAAAATAATGGGTTGGAAGGTTATAGCTTAGACAATATATTAATTGGGAGGGTTATAATGAGGATTGAAAAAAACTCAGACGGATTCAGCTTGTTTTTTAATAACAGAGAAATTATTCGTCATACAAGCACTCAGCCATGGATATATGCAGGCAGAGGTGATGCAGACTTTAAAATGCACTTAGGAAATTTCAAAATAGAAAACCATATGACTGAAAGAATAGGTTTGACTGATTATGAGCTTATTGAAGATAATGCAGTTACTACCATAGATTTCAGCAGAAACGGCATATACTCTGCTTGTGTTGTGGTGTACGAGGAAAATAAACGCCTTATTATTGAATTTAAAAACACTTGTCATAATATAAATCGAATCTGGCTCAGAATACCATCCAGAGAAACAGAGCATATATACGGCTGCGGAGAGCAGTTTTCACATTTTAATTTAAAATGCAGAAGCTTTCCGTTATTTATTACAGAGCAGGGCGTAGGCAGAAATAAAAAGACATATTCCACATTTATGGCTGATTGTCTGGAAGGAGCAGGAGGGGACTATTACTCCACCTACTTTCCTCAGCCAACCTTTGTATCAAGCGATAAATATTACTGTCATGTTTCAGGCAGCTCATATATGGAATTTAACTTCAAAAATCCAGACTTCCATGAGCTGGAAATATGGAGTGTTCCGCAAAAGCTAGTAATAGGCAGTAAGAATACACTATTAGAGCTATTGGAGGATATGACTGAGCTTTTGGGAAGACAGCCTGAGCTTCCAGACTGGGTATATGATGGTGTGTGGCTTGGCGTTCAGGGGGGCACTGATATAGTCCTTAAAAAGCTTCAAAACGCTTTAGACAAGGGACTTATGGTAAGCGGAGTATGGGCTCAGGACTGGGAAGGCAAGAGAATAACCTATTTCGGCAAGAGGCTTATGTGGAACTGGGAATGGGATCAGAAGCTGTATCCTAATCTGGATAAGGAGATACAAAAGCTGAGAGATAAAGGTATAAGGTTCTTAGGATATATAAACCCATACCTAGCAGTTGAAGGAAGTCTTTTTGCGGCAGCCGAAGAAAAGGACTTTCTTGTAAAAAATAAGGATGGACTTGACTACATAACAGATATGGGAGCATTTATGGCTGGTCATGTGGATTTGACAAATCCATCAGCCTTTGAGTGGTATAAAAATGTTATAAAAACAAATATGCTTGACTTTGGATTATCCGGCTGGATGGCGGACTTTGGAGAATATCTGCCCACAGATGCAGTTCTGCATAATGGCGTCAGTGCCGAGCTTATGCATAATCTGTGGCCTGTTCTTTGGGCAAAGGTCAACAGAGAAGCCATAGAAGAAGCAGGTATGCTTGGCGAAGCAGTATTCTTCATGCGTGCAGGCTATACCGGCAGTCAAAAATACACCACTATGATGTGGGCTGGTGATCAAAATGTAGATTGGAGCTTGGATGATGGTCTGCCCTCTGTTATGACTGCTGCCTTATCTATGGGAATGTCGGGTATAGGCTTGCACCACAGCGATATAGGCGGCTATACAAGCTTGTTTGAGCTGAAAAGAAACAAGGAGCTTTTTATGAGATGGGCTGAGATGGGAGCCTTTGCACCAATAATGAGAACCCATGAAGGCAACAGACCTGATGAAAACTGGCAGTTTGATTCTGATGATGAAACCCTGCTTCATTTTGCACGAATGAGCAAAGTATATACTATGCTTTCAGAATATACAAAAGCTGTAGTTAAAGAGAATGCTCAGAAGGGCATACCAGTAATGCGACCGCTATTTTTACACTACGAGAATGATAAAAAATGCTATGATATACAATATCAATTCCTGCTGGGCAGAGACATTATGGCAGCCCCCATATACGAGGAGGGCAAAAGAAGCCGCAGTGTGTACCTTCCAGAGGACTGCTGGATTCATCTATGGACTGGCAAAGAGTATGGCGGAGGAGATTATGAAATAGAAGCGGATCTAGGTTATCCTCCAGTATTTTATAAAAAAAGTTCAGAGTATAAAGAGCTTTTCTCACAAATAGGGAAGCTGTAAGGAGTAAGAAATGGATATAAAGACACTAAATCAGCTTAACCCCCACATTTGCATCAAACACGTTGAGGATACTTCATTTGCAGATTATGGGAATATATTGCAAAACTATGATTTCTCTGAGCTTATCGAATACATGGATTTGCATACAAGCATTCCAACGGATATGAATATATATTTCCCATCAATTCCAGAAATGGAGGCTTGTGCAATATATAATACTGTACAACAGGAGTTCTATGGTGAAATGCCTGTTCAAATTGGCTACTGCAATGGAAAAAATTCCAGCCTTAATGGACTTGAATACCACAAAGGAAACGAGATAAATATTGCTGTTACTGATATAATACTGCTGCTGGGAAAGGTACAGGATATTTCAAATAATATTTACAGATCTGATAAAGTCGAAGCCTTTTATATACCTAAGAATACTGCTGTAGAGCTTTATGGCACTACCTTGCATTTTGCACCCTGCAAAACTACAGCCCAAGGCTTTAAATGCATAGTTATTTTGCCGAAAGGTACAAATGAGCCTCTAAAGCACCAAGTAAGCTTATCAGGTAAAATAAGCACACTATTTGCTAGGAACAAGTGGCTGCTGGCGCATCCAGACAGAAAACAGCTTATTGATAAAGGGGCTTATCCTGGGATTATTGGAGAAAATATTGAAATTAAATATGAGTAAAATATATGGAGCAGCGTATAATAAGCTGCTCCATTCATATTCCATAACCCGTACATTACCTTTGATTTTAATGATACTTTGGTTTTTCCATTTATACACATCTCCATACTTTATATATCCTAAGCTCTTGGTGCTAAGTCTGCCCGAGCATGCAATATAATTAAAAGCCTTAATTATATTGCATATCTTTTCTTAATCCTACAACACAGTATGAAAATACTTGCTTAATTTTCATTGTATATGACCATGACTCGCTTAAACTGATATAGTGTACTCTTAAATACACAATTGTCTACACTGTTACTGCAATAGGTGCTATAATATATTTAAGAAATTTTAATTTAAAGGGGTTAATTAACATAATTCTTAGTAAGTAAAGGTTTTAAAATATTTGATTTTAGGTATCTTTTTAATAAATATCCATAACTAAAGGGGAGTTAGTATGACTACAATAAAGGGTGTCAATATGACAACAGTAAAATACCAGAACAGATCTCTTATTCTAAATACACTAAGGGCATCTGGTGCATCTTCAAGAGTTGATATAGCCCAAAGGCTTGGACTTACTCCAGCAGCTATTACAATTCTAGTTAATGAAATGGTTTCTGAAGGAATTATATCCGAGGTGGGTCAGATGGAAGCGGATAGTAAGAAGCTGGGACGAAAAAAAACGCTTATAGATATTAATTTTGATTTTAAGCATGTTATCGGAATCAGCATTGAGCCCGATTGGATCGGTATAGGTATTTCCAATCTACAGGGTGTTATTAAATCCAGCAAAAGACTTCCAACCAATAAGGCGGAGGATCCTGTAAAGCTTCTTAAAAGTATAGGCAGCGAATGTATGAACATGCTTTGGAAGGAAAATATACTCAAGGATAACGTTTTGGGCATTGGAGTAGGTATAGTTGGTCAGGTGGATAGGGTTAATGGTATCAGTAACCGTGCCTTTGGTCTTTGGAACAAGGGCATCCCAATAAAAGAAATCCTTGAAGAAGCTATAGGTATAGGGGTTGAGGTTGACAACAATGTAAGAGCATTGGCACTGGGGGAGTTGGAGCATTATAGAAGTGAGACACCTATGAACATACTATTTATTAAATATGGCCCCGGTATAGGATCTGCCATGGTTATTAACAACGAAATATATTATGGGAATTCAAATAGTGCAGGAGAAATAGGTCACACTATTGTTGACTCTAATGGAGAGAGTTGTAAATGCGGAAGGATAGGATGCCTTGAAACAGTTGCTTCAGAAAAGTCAGTTATAAAAAGCATAACATCTGTATTTAGCCGTCAGCAAACTCCCATATTATTTGAAATCTGTGCTGGTTCAAAGGAAAACATAACTATAGAAAAGGTATATAATGCACTAGAGCAAGGTGACGGAGAAATCCTTACAGTAATAAGGAAGGCAGTAAACCAAATAGCTTTTGCTATAGCAAATACCATAAGTGTTTTTGATCCAGGCAAGGTTATACTGTATGGAAAAGCCTTTAGCCACAGCAGCATAATAAAAGAATTTACATCAATATTAAAAGATGTTTTAGGCTTGCAGGACATAGAAAATTATATTTCTTTGAGTAAGCTTAACCACAAGGAAAGCTATACCGGCGGAGTTGCAATAGCACTAAAAGAGTTTTTTTATGATATAGGCGGAGCTTAAATAAATTAACAGCCGATATCCTTGGTTACGCAGGAATATCGGCTGTTAATTTATTGCTAAAACCCTGCTGTGGTGCTTGGAATAAGTTTTTGTATAAATTTGTTATAGAGAAACAACTTCAAAATTAAACATTCCAGTTGTTTCTCACAAATAGATTAGCAAATCTTTACGAAAAGTATTTTGAGTTTTAGAGTTGGTTATCTATAAAGAGAAACAACTTCAAAGCTTAATATATCAAGTTGTTTCTCACAAATAGATTAGCAAATCTTAACGAAAAGTATTTTGAGTTTTAGAGTTGGTTATCTATAGAATTGCAGTTGTAATATATATACATAAGAGCATGTGTTGTTATTAATCAATCAAAATCCACAGAGATGCATTTAAATATTGTTATATAGAGTCAATAACAGTATAATTATGTAAGATGAATGTTAATATAAATGGCTTAGTGTGTTGCCTAGAGCTAATATTTCGATAATATTGATTATCTATAAAATAAATGGAAAAAATAACTAATACATAATGCAACAATACAGCAAGTCCAGACTGATACAAAGAGGTGAGTCAGATTAATCTATTTAACATAGTACCGGAAGATTTTTTCAAGCCCCTAACCAGCAAATATAAAACCACCTATATTGACTGTATGAGGCTTGTATACAATACCTACAAAACAGAGCTGTCCTTTGGTGTGGACAAGGATGTTATAGTTACAGAGCTTGAACGCTACTTCGACAATGAGCTGAATACAGAAATGGTGTTTGATGAGGACGAAGAGGTGGCAAAGGACTCTCGTTCAAAGGCAAATGCCATACTTCGCAGACTCAAGGACAGCGGCTGGATAGAATATGAGCTGTCAAATGATTATAAGGTAAAGGTAAATCTGCTTGATTACGCAGCTACAATGATAGAATCCTTTAATAGAATAATCAAAAACGAGGAAATGGAATATCAGAGTCTGGTATCTCAGATTCATGCTACCCTTCTGAATAAGGAGGCTTACATAAAGCCCTATGAATACATAATAAAGCGTGTGGCTGAAAATACAGAAGAACTGATGATAGGACTAAAAAAGCTTAACACTAATATCAAGAAATATATAGATGCCATAACCAATGAAAAAACTGCCAGTGAAATAGTGCAGGACTTTTTTGTTTATCATAAGGACATAGGATCAAAGGCATACCATCGAATTAAAACCAGCGACAATATATCCCATTTCAGAACTGCAATAATCGAAAATCTATATAATATTTTAAATGACAAAAACATCTTTGACAGGGCAATAAAAGGATATATGGAGGTAGAGCAGACGGAAGACAAGGGACAAGCCGAGGACTCCTTGAAAGCGCAGATTTACAGCATTATCTCTGCCTTTAGAAACTATGACGATATTATATGCGAAATAGACAACAAAAACTCAAAATATATAAGCAGTGCTGTTGCCAGAGCAAAGTTTCTGCTTACAAATACCAATAATGCAGAGGGCAAAATCTCAAAAATACTTGCGTATCTTTCAGAGGAATTTAACAAGGATGAGACCTTAAATCTCAATGACGAAATAGATGGATCTCTTCTTGAGGTATTTAATATTTTTCCACAAAACTTTATTGACAGTGACTCACTATATGTTGTTCCTATTTCAAAGAAAATAGCTATGCCAGAGGAATTAAGCACTCAAATGGGAATATCAGAGGAAGAAAGGGAGCTGCGCAAGCTGGCACTACAGGAAAAAAACAAAAGCAGATTCTCCCGAAAGAATATTAATGACTATGTGAGTGAGCTTTTAAAGGATAAAAAAGCGTTACTTGCTTCTACACTTCCCCTAGAAAGCAAGAGGGATCTTATCAGAGTAATTTTTATCAGCCTTTATGGAAAGGATAAAAAATCTATATACAAAACTAAGCATATTGACGAAGTCATATCCCTTGGGCTTTCGCTTCAATGATTTTCTAATAGAAAGGTGTGAATGATAAGGATGGAGATTTTTAAGGAAAGTGCTGTTCAAAAGGAAAAGTTCAGAGCGGCAGCAAATAAGCTGCTGAACAACTGCTTTATTATAAAGAAAAAAGAAGATACAAGAAACGACTACATCTTTATTGTTCAAAATAAAGATCTTTTCATAGAGTACTTTGAACTGCTGGGATATAAGCTTGAAATAAATGACATGCAGGGGGTTGCAGCTCTTAGTAATATAAACGGCACTGGCAGATTAAGACTCAAAAAGCTTGAAAGTATTATTCTGCTTATATTGAGACTGTTGTATATAGAAAAACGCAAAGAGCTGAGTCTTAATGATGATATAGTGGTTCTGGCAGACGAGATACATCAAAAATATAATATGCTTAAAATAGATGCAAAATCAAATCTTGATAAGACAGCTCTAAGAGATACAATCAAACTGTTTAAAAAATATAACATAATCTCTAATATAGATAGCGATGTTACCATGTCTGATGCCAGAATCAAGATTTATCCATCAATATTGTTTGCTGTGCCAAATGACAATCTTACTGCTATGTATGAAGCAGTTAACGAGAAGCTGAAAAGATATATGAATGGAGGCGAGCAAAATGATGATGAAGAAGCTATGCAGGATTAGGCTTATAAACTGGCATTACTTTGTAAACGAGACAATCACCGTCAGCGGCTCCTTTCTCATAAGCGGTGAAAATACCGCCGGAAAATCCACTATTCTGGATGCAATTCAACTGGTGCTGACTACAAACAACAGAAAGTTCAATACCGCTGCAAACGAAAAAAGCAGTCGTGACTTAAAGGGCTACGTACGCTGCAAGACCGGCAATGAGGATAATGCTTATATCAGAAAGGGAAGCGTTATTACATATGTTGCTTTGGAATTTTACGAGGAAAAAACAGCCAAATATTTTACCCTTGGCGTTAAAATAGATTCTCCTGACGAGGAAAGCAAGCTTACAACCAAGTGGTTTCGTGAGGAATGCCGACTGGAGGAGCTGTCCTTTCTGACAGGGGGCAGACCATCTACAACAGAGGAGTTCCGCAAAAACGATAGAAAGGTACAGCTTATATCCCAGGTATCAGAAGCAAAGGCAAGGTTCGGACAAAGGCTGGGTAATCTGGAGGACAGATTTTTTGACATGATACCCAAGTCCCTTGCCTTTAAACCCATGGATAATGTTAAGGACTTTATAAATAAATTTATACTATCAGAAAAAGCCATAGAGGTTGCTGCACTTAGAAATAATATCACTGCACTAAAAGAGCTGGAAGACCTGATGGAAATTACAAAGGAAAAGATATCGGAGCTTAAAGCTATACTTTCCAAAAACGAAGATATTATTTCAAAGGAAAAAGAAATAAAAACCAATGAGATTCTGATAAAAAAAGCAGATCTGGAGGCAAAAAAGCTGGAGTGTGAGCAGTTGGAGAAAAACAATCTCATTTGCGAGCAAAGGCTTATCAATGAGCAAAATAATGAAAAAACCCTAAAAGAAAGCCTTGAAAATGAAAGAGACAGACTTGTTAATCTACAGATCGCACTTGGGCAAAACGAAACAACACAGCTTATTACAAATACAAAGCATAGAATACAAATGCTGGAGAAGGATAAACAAAGTGCTGATACCTCAGTCAAAAAGCTTCAAGCTATGCTGAATAATGCGATTGATGCATTGAGCTTTCTAAGTAAGCATGAAATTTTCATAATGGCAAAAGAGGAGCTTTCAAGGCTGGCTATGGCAGATATATCCACAGAGGAGAAAACACAAACAATCTATCAGCTTGAAAAGGAATTTGAAAAGCTCCTTGATACCTATAATTCAGACATTGTCAGAACAAAGGATATTCTTGACAGATATAAGGCACAGAAGCTGAAGCTGGAAAATGAAATAAAGAATCTGAAAAACAAAAAGTTTACTTATCCAGAAAATACTACAAAGCTTAAAGCCGCTATCGAAAAAGAGTTTTTGAGCTTGGGAATAAACAGTGAGGCAAGAATACTCTCTGATCTGCTG
Organism: uncultured Clostridia bacterium; assembly: GCA_937930535.1. Classification (GTDB taxonomy): domain Bacteria; phylum Bacillota; class Clostridia; order Lutisporales; family Lutisporaceae; genus CALGKJ01. The sequence goes on along the minus strand of CALGKJ010000059.1, from coordinate 19,676 downwards.
GAGATTACAGACCCAAGATGGCAGAACGCTGTTGAGGGATATCTGAACACCCAGAGATTCTATATTATTGTAGAGCCCCAGCACTATAAAACAGCCTTGGAGGTATACAACAAAATAAAAAGAGAGATACATACAGTAGGACTTGTTAATACAGGAAAGCTGGATATAAATGCTATAGCAGATAACGCTTCACTAGCCTATGTAGTAAAAAGCGACAACCGCTATGCAAAGGCATACGCTATTTATCTTTTAAACCGTGTAATCCGCTGTGAAAATGTACAAGACCTTAAGGAGCATAAGGTGGCTATTACATCTGACTGTATGCTGTATCAAAACTTTGCTGTAAGAAAAATTGATGAAAAGGTATATATGACTCCATATATAGGAGCCTTCGCCCTTGAAATACAGCTAAAAAACAAACAATTGGAACTGGAAGGCTTAAATGAAAATATCAAGGCTTCCAATGCAAAGCTGGCTGTATGTACACAGATTATAGAAAAGCTGAACAACTGCAAAACTGATGTTCTGCTGGAAAATATAAATGCACCTAAGGAATTAAAGGAATATCAAGAGCTTATACAAAGGGAAAAAATAGAACTGAAAAAAGCAGAGACCAATCCCGGCTATATACAAATACAAATGCAAATTGAGGAATGCAGCAGGGTTGTTGAAAAGAAGGACAGAGAACATTCTTTATCAAACAAAAAAATAACTGAGCTGGAAATAACTCTGAGAACAAATACACTGGACATAGAAAATATGCATAGCTTGATTTCAACACTTACCAACAACTTTAACAGCTTATGTGAAAAGGATGCAGAAATAGCAATGCTTGGTATAAATAAATACAATGAGCAGGTAAAAGTCAAGCCCCCTTATACTATAGTACAGAACTTTTCACCCCTAAAGGTGGGACTGGAAAATAAGAGAAATGATTATTGTATAGAGCTTGCCAGACTGCAAATAAATTATTGCAGTAAATATGACTGCGATTTAGGCTCGGGATATGAGCAGATGCAGGAATATATAAAGGAGCATCATAAGCTTGTTTCATCTGACATCATCAAATACGAAGAGGATCTAAAAAAGGCAAAGGAAAACTGTCAATTGGAATTCAGAGAATCCTTCCTTGCCAGACTTAAGGAAAATATAGAAAATGCAAAGCTTGAGTTTAAAAATCTAAATTCAGCATTGCGAGATATTTACTACGGCGAGGACAGCTATAAATTTGAGCTGACCCATAATAAGAAAAAGGAAAGCATCTACCAGATGATTATGTCAAAGAATAACGAAGCGGGCTTTACCTTATTTTCTAATTCTTATGATGATGAATACAAAGAGGAGCTGGAGGACTTGTTTGCCAAGCTGACAGCCTATGATGACAAGGGTGAAAAGGTGCTTGCAGAATATACAGATTATCGCAGCTATCTTGATTATGACATTATTGTTGAGAAAAAAGACGGCACAGTCCAGCGATTTTCAAAAATCTATGGAGAAAAAAGCGGAGGAGAAACACAAACACCCTACTATGTTGCCATTGCAGCTTCCTTTGTACAGCTTTACAAGCTAGGAGATACAATAAGAATCATAATGCTGGACGAGGCATTTGACAAGATGGATGATAACAGAATAAGCTCTATGATGGATTTCTTTAACAGTCAGAACTTCCAGATTATACTTGCAACACCACCATCAAAGATAGAAATAATAGGGGAAAAGGTAGATACTATATTAATGGCAATGAGAGACGGTACTACCAGTATAATCGAGGAGTATGACCTATGATAAGCAGATACGAAAGAATAATTTTGGATAATCTTTTGGATAAATACGAGAAAAGCAAAAGCTTTACAGGTGATAACAAGGTAAACCAAAGATTTACTGTTAAGGCTTCCAAACTTTTTCCTAGGTATACGGATCATTCAAACTATGAAGTATTCAAAGCAGTAAATGAAGCTGTTGATATTTTAGTTAGAAAGCAATTTGTAATAGCAAAGGCAAACTCTGCAAAGGTATATGATGATATTGCCCTAAGCTTGGATAAGCTGGAGCAGATATACCAATATATCAACAGACTGCCCAAAAAAGATGTTAATGAATCAGTACTACAGCTTATGGAAAAACATAAGGACATAAATGACATTTTGAACAGATATTGTAATACTCAATGTGAAAGAATCAGCATGAATAAATCTGTACAATTTTTCAATGAGGATATAAATGAGCTGGAGAATGTTTTAATAGCAGTAGATGAGCTGTTAAAGGTAGAGACTGAAACCTTTATCAGAGATTTTTCTATCAGAGTGTTTAAGGACTCCAAGGTATTTGACTTGATAAGCTCCAAAACAGTAAGCCTGCTTTATGAGTATGGTGATTTTCCCGAGAAGGAGCAGGTATTGGGCAACTTGAATATAGTAAAAAATCCAACCTACGTAAATTTCAAGGGTGCAGGAACAGTACTAATCAAAGGGCAAAAGATTGACCTGACAGAGCTTAACGGGGATATTGCAATATCATCCTCAATGCTAAGGGATATAGAAAGTGTCACCATAAGCGGCAGTGCCGTAATAACCATTGAAAACCTCACAAGCTTTCATACCTTCCATAATAAAGATATGCTTGCAATTTATCTAGGAGGCTATCACAACAATGTAAGACGTGAGTTTATCAAAAAAATACATCAGCAAAACCCCGAAGTGGATTTTTACCATTTTGGCGACATTGATGCTGGCGGATTTTATATATTTGAACATCTAAGGCAACAAACACAGGTGGACTTCAAGCCCTATAAAATGGACTTGGAAACCTTGAAAGCACATTCGGATTATACTAAAAAGCTTACAGAAAATGACCGTGACAGGCTTTTACGGCTGAGGGATAGTCGGTTTAGCGAGGTAATCGGCTATATGCTCGAGAATAACTGCAAGCTGGAGCAGGAAGCTGTGGCTTTGGGGTAGTAACGAAAAGTATTTTGAGTTTTAGAGTTAGTTATCTATAATCATAGTAAACATAAATATATTTAAGCAAATAGATACATCATGTATCTATTTGCTTAAATAACTTTACGTATTTTAGTAAATGTGTTATGCTATACATACTGGAGGTGACAGTTATGCATAAAGCAATTGTTCGGGTACAACAGATAGAATTGATTAATTTTAAGAATGTCGAAAATGGAAGCATTGCGTTTCCAAGCTATATAAAACAAGATTTTTTAAATAGAAGATCAGAAATAATTGGACTTTATGGTCAAAATGGTTCTGGTAAGACAGCACTTGTGGATGCCATGTGGATTCTCAAACATGTATTATCAGGGAATAAACTGCCTAAAAATACATACGACTACATATTGCAATCCTCACAAACCTCAGAGTTGAAATTTGTATTTGTAATTGAGCAGCAAGGTGAAAAATATCTAGTTTTTTACGAACTTGTGCTAAGTAAAGCTGAAAGAGAAAAAGTTAGAGTTTCAAAAGAAAACCTGTCATACAAAAAGTATGTTGATGAAGAGTGGAAAAGTAAAGCCAGTATAATAGATTTCGATTCAATGTATACAGATGCAATTTTTAAGCCCATCAAAAACTTTAAGCTTCTAACGGCAAATAATACTGATAATTATATTAAGCTTGGAGTTGCAAAAGAACTATCAGAAGAAAATACTACATCTTTTATTTTTAGCTCAAAAACAGAAGAAATAATAAATAAAAACGAGAGATTTAGAGAGTATACAGATATAATTATGGCTCTTAAATATTTTGCAAATTTAAACTTATTTGTTATTAAGAATGACCATGCAGGTATGATTAATATGAATCTTATTATTCCATTAAGCTTTAGATTAAGTGATAATAAAAGCGTTACTCAAGGAGATTTGGGTATTGGGCTTTTAAAACCATCTGTTGTACCAGAGAAGGTTTTTGAAGTAATAGCTAAAGTAATAACTCAAATGAATATAGTATTAAGAACTATAATACCAGGATTAAGCATTGATATAAAAAATTATGGCAAACAATTAAAAGAAGATGGGGCAGAAGGAGTTAGAATAGAATTAGTATCGGTAAGGGATGATGTTATAATTCCTTTAAAATATGAATCAGATGGGATTAAGAAGATTGTTTCGATACTAAGTACTCTGATTACGATGTTCAATAATTCATCTGTTTGCATGGTTATTGATGAGCTGGATGCAGGTGTATTTGAATATCTGCTTGGTGAGATATTGCAAATAATAAGTGAGAGCGGAAAAGGACAATTGATATTTACGTCACATAATTTAAGACCCTTGGAGATGTTGGATACTAATTCATTGGTGTTTACAACCACTAACCGGAAAAATAGGTATCTTAGATTTGCTAATGTAAAAACTAATAATAATTTGAGAAATCTCTACTACAGAAGCATAAGCCTAGGGGGGCAAAAAGAAAATATTTATGAGGAAACAAATGGTTTTGAAATCAGTCGTGCTTTCAGAGTAGCTGGGAGGGTGATTGATGAAAACTAGAAAAATTATATTATTTATTGTTGAAGGTATTTCTGATAAAACTTCTCTTGGTGGAATAATTGATAAAATAATTAAGAGTGAAGATATTAAGTTTCATATAACAGATGGTGACATTACATCTGATAAATATACAACAAGTGTAAATGCAGTTAAGAAAGTTAATGAACATATAAAAGGGTTTTTGAACAATAATGGTTTTGAAAGAAGCGATTTACTCAAGGTTATTCATCTAATTGACACGGATGGTGCTTATGTAGGCTAAGAATATGCAGCCACAGGTGATGTTGAGGGATTTAATTATTCAACTGATTTCATTAAAGCCAAAAGCATTGAGGCTATTTTATGTCGTAATCAAAAAAAGAGTCAAATTCTGAATAGATTATCTACTTGTTCTAAAATATCAGGTAGCACTTATGTAATGTATTATTTTTCATGTAACTTAGAACATGTGCTGCATGATAAAATTAACATGGATGATAACTTTAAGATGGAGGTTGCTGAAAAATTTGCAGACACCTACTATGGAAGAGAGCACGAGTTTATAAATTTTATTAGAAATGATGAATTTGCTGTAACCGGCGATTTTAAAGAAACTTGGAGTTTCATAAAAAAAGGGAATAATTCATTAAGAAGATATTGTAATTTTCATTTATTTTTTGAATAAATAATCATTTAGCTTTAAGTAGTGAACAAATACATAAGGAAATCGCTAAATAATTCAGTGATGAGGAGTATAAAATTAAAAAGTTCATAGTTGAAATCTATACTGCTCATCACCGAATATGGATATCACAGCGTGTCAGTTACTATAAATTATGACACCTATTCATTCTATAAGAATTAGTCGCAACATATGAAGTGTTAGCATCAGGGTTTCTCCTTAAAGCTATTGTAATAATACTCCTCAACCTTATCAGGAGGAATAGGCTTGCTATATAGATAGCCCTGTACATTAAAGCATTGCTCCTGCTGTAAAAACTGCAACTGCTCTTTTGTTTCTACGCCTTCTGCTATTACATTAAGATTGAGACTTTTTGCCAGCTTTATTATGGCTGCTGTGATTAAGGCATCGGTAACATTCAGATGGATATTTTTAATAAAGGACTTGTCTATTTTCAGGGTGTGAGTGTTTAAAGCTTTTAATTGAGGAAATGAAGAATAACCCGTTCCGAAGTCATCGAATGAGATTTTTATATTTAAGAGTTTTAGCTTCTCAAATATGGAATTAATGTTTGGAATAGAGGTAACGGATATATTTTCTGTTATTTCCAAATGTAAAAATTCTGGATTGAAGCCAGTCTCATCTAAAATAAACTTAAGCTTGTCTATAAAATCAACATCCTTGAACTGTTCCACAGATACATTTACACTTAGATAAAGAAAAATTCCTTTGTCATGCCACTTTTTCCCTTGAATACATGCATTTTCAAGTACCCATTTTCCTATTTCAATGATGAAGCCATTTTCTTCCGATATTGGTATGAATCTATCGGGGGGGACATTGCCCAATTGAGTGCTATTCCATCTCAGTAAAGCCTCAACCCCTGCTATAGTATCTTTAATAGTATCTACTATTGGTTGATATACAATATAAAGCTCATTATTTTCTATAGAATGTCTCAGATAAAGCTCCAAATCAAATATATTATTAAGCTCTCCAGCCATTGAATCTTTATATAACACGTAGGAGCAATGAGAATTAAACTTGCAATTATACATAGCTATATCAGCTTTTCGAAGAAGAGTCTCAACGTTGTCTCCGTCAGTTGGGTACATAGAAATTCCGACGCTGGATTGTATAGATATTACCTGCTTATTTATTACAAAGGGAGTTTTAAATACCTTAAGAATATTATCCAAAGTATTATAAAAATCAAAATCCGTATCCATATTTTCCTTTAATACTAAAAACTCGTCTCCTCCTAGACGTATAAGATTTTTTGGAGACCCAAAGTTCTCTAGGAGTCTATTTGAAATAGCCTTAAGGAGCTCATCGCCAAAATTATGACCCAGTGTATCATTTACAGTTTTAAATCTATTCAGATCTAATAGAAATATCCCAAGCTTTGGCTTAATTCCTGTACCAGAGATATATTCTTCAATCTTAAGCTTTGCATATCTGCGGTTGTGAAGTGAAGTAAGCTCATCCAATAAAGACTGCTTCTCCAAAACCTTATTGATCTTATCAAGCCTATGACTCTTAATTCCTATTACATACGCAAATAATCCTAAAAATATAGGGGCAGTATCTATCATGAATAAAAGCTTATTATTAATATGTATATGATATATACTTTGCAAGCTGAAATCTAATTCCATATATAATACTTCAAATATAATCGCACAAATGGGAAACATAAGTCCAAATAAAACTCCAATCAGTGTGTAGCGAAAAATTATTTTACTTGGTTTTGGAATTTTCATAGGAAACCACCCTCGCTAAAATAATATAATTATAGTAAAATACAGCTTTTAAAACCTATATTTTACTATAATTATAACATACGTTAAAAATAATAACACAGTCCTTTATTTTCCATGCAAAACTATTTCTATAATTAGTCTAACCATTGATTCTTTAGCAAAAGTTTAATTAAACTAAATAATTTGGTTGCTGTTTTTTCGTGTTAAGGATTGAAAATAATGGCATAGTATGTTATATATTGGAGTATATGAAAATATTTTGATGATATAAATGACTCCTTCTCTGCCATTTATCCTATAGACAGGATAAAGAAACTGAAGGCATTAGATGGAAAGTTTTATATACCATACAGTAGTCTATTTGAAGAAGGAGAATTCAGAAAGTATATCCAGAAAGCGTATTCAGTACATGTATGCTGGTAAGCTGAATAAGGTGAAATTCAGATATTCTGGCAATGATATGCGGTGATTGATAGGTTGCTTATTGATATTGTAAGTTGTTAACCGGGAGCAAGGCTCTTAAAGATAAATTGATTTATATCAAGGAGGAATAATATATGTTTTTAAATCAGTTGGAAAACGAAAACAAGCAATCATTTCTTAAGGTGTGTGTACTTGCAGCATTGTCGAACGGTGTATTTGCAAATGAGGAAAAAGAAATGATTGGGGCATATTGTCGTGAGATGAATATTCCTGAGAATGTCCCCGAGCATAGTGATTCAATGGAAGATGTACTAGCGGTATTGGCGGAAAAAGCCAGCGATATGGAAAAGAATATTATTGTTCTTGAAGTTCTTGGGTTGGTTAAATCGGATGGAGTATATGAGGATAAAGAAAAAGCATTCATGAAGACTTTGGTGTGTGGTATGAAAGTTAAGGAAGGGATACTTGCAAAAATGGAAAGTCTCTTAGAGATTTATACAGTTGTCTGCAAGGAGTTATATGGGGCAGTATTAGATTAATAGTAGAAAGGATTGAGGGGATGGGGCAGGAATCAGATATAAAGCATCCGCTTATAGTCAACAGCAGTGAAAATCATGCATTATTACAGACTGAGGATAAATGTGATAAATATGATTATCTGGTTGCAGTAGCGTGTGGTGCAATTGGTGGTATGATTGATATTTTTCTTGTAGGTGCACCTGATGATAGTGTTTTAAGAAGTTGGACTGATACGCAGGCTGATAACGCTGTTAAAGGCTTTGCAAAAATGGTTGGCTGGAATCCGAAAGAAGCTCAAGTTGGGAATGTGGCCAGTGCTATTGGGTTCTTGGAAAGGAAATTCAAAGTTAAATATGACCAAAGACATAGCAGTGATGTTAATAATCTATTTAATATGTCAACTAAAAACCACCATATGAAGTCATTATCACACTCGCCTGATATTATAGGGTTGTTTTTCTCACTCTTAAATCAATTTAAATCTACTTCATCCTTCATTGCGGATGGACAGGTTATTACAATCAATACTGAAACGTTTGATTTACAAGGTGGAAATTTTATAGCAAAACTGTTTTGTGGTATAGCTAACTGGTTCGGTCACATAATGTCTGATATAGCTGGTAGTTCTGGCAGCAGAGGAAATGCAGGACGAGGCACTGGTGTAGTAATGCCGTTCTATGAGTTGTTTCAATTCTGCAAGTTCGGAAAGTTTAGTGTTGGCAAAGACAAACAGGACTTAGCTGCAATAGCAACTAGAGCATTTCAAGAAGGCTATGATTTCAGATTTGGAATTGCATCTGCTATTCCGGTTGTCATCACTGATTTATCGATTCGTTTAATATGGGCATTGAGAAGATATTTTCAATATGGAAAGCCTGTAAAGGAATGTATACCTACCCATAAACACGCTGATTTACGTGTAATGTTACTGTTTGGTAATGGGACGCTGTGTGTTATGGATGGAATAGATGCAGGAGTTAGATCTGGAGGTAATTTTCTGGCATTTTTTATGCGGCTGAATTTGGTTGCATGGTTCAGATTTGTAACATTGGTATTGAAGGAAGTATGCATAAGGGCTGGCATCGCAGATGCATTGCAGATGAATATTGAAGCTTATAAACGAATCAATGAAGCATTGTTATTATATCTGCGTGAACTGGAAAAAATAGATATTGCATTGTTTATAAAGGAAACAGAAGAATATAACAAGGTTTCAGCAGTTTTTACTTCTGCAAAATCAGATAAGGAATTGAATGTGATGTTATTAGAGACATTTGACAGAATGGGATTTAATAGACCTTGGGAAGGCGATTTTAATGACCATATGTCAAATAAGAACGCAACTTTGGTATTTGAATAATGTTTGAGTGTGATTGTTGCGGATGCTGTTGCAAAAACCTTGATAAATCAGAACTATATGCGGATTTAGATAGAGGAGACGGAACTTGCATTTATTTGGCAGGTAATTTATGTTCAATTTATGATGAAAGGCCGCTTCTATGTAGAGTAGATGAATGCTATGAACGGTATTTTTGTGAGTTTATGGAATATGAAGAATATTATAGGTTGAACAAGGAAGAATGTAAAAACCTTAAGAATATGGAGGAATGAATTATGCCATTACCATTGATTTTAGGTGTGGGTGCTGCCATTGCTGGAGTAGTTGGTGTTGGAAGTGGTGCTCGCGGAGCCGTTAAAATGAAAGAAGCAAACGATACTATGAAGTCTGCTGAAAGTCGTCACAAAAGGAATATTGAAAAGTTTGAAAACATAAGTGAAAGAACAAATAAGGCTATGGACGCTCTTGGAGAGTTAGAATTACAGATTCTCAAGGGTTTTGATGATTTTTCTGATACAATAGAAAAAATACAGAACAGACCACAGTTCAAAGCATATAGCAAAGATGGTGTTACTTTGCCAAAGTATGATAAAGAGGATTTGAAGAATGTTTCTGTAGGAGCTGGTGTTCTACTGGGTGGCTTAGGCGGTGCAGCGGTTGGTACAGCAGGTGGTTTTGCTGCCGCAGGTGCAACTACATCTGCTGTTATGGCTTTAGGTACAGCATCAACAGGTACAGCAATTGCAACATTAAGTGGTGCAGCAGCAACAAATGCTACATTGGCAGCCCTTGGAGGGGGAGCAATTGCAGCCGGAGGCGGTGGAATTGCATTAGGTACTACCATTCTAGGAGTAACAACACTGGGAGTTGGACTCTTGGTAGGAGGTGTCATTTTTAGTGTAGCAGGAGGTAAATTGTCTGATAGGGCAGATGAAGCGTACCAGCAGGTGAAGAAAGCTGAAGATACAATAAATAAGGCATGTAGTTATTTGATGGAGTTGGAAAATACCGCTAAATCATACAGTGTTTCCCTGACGAAAGTTAGAGAGAAATACTTGGAGAGTTTCAATTACATTTCTTATGTTGTTAATAAGCTTCATAAAGTGGATTGGAATGAGTTTACTGAACAGGAACGAGTTGCAACTGAAAATGCAGTGTTGCTGGTAGGTTTACTTTATAAGATGTGTCAGGTTAGTCTCGTAAATAAGGCTAAAAATGAAAATGATATAAATGCAATTAATAGAATTGCGGTTGATGATGCTATCAAGAACTCAGAGGAGATTCTTGATAATGTTGCATAATTAAAATATTAAATGGACACTACATATAAAAAATGCTTGGGAATACTCATAAACTTCTGTGTTGCGTACTAAATTTGAAAAGTTAATAAGATAAGCTATAGCCTTCTTGAACAATGGATCGAGAAGGCTTCTTTGCGTGTGTGCGGCATGTGTCCAGCTAGGCGGTGAATATAAGATGAATAGTCATTTTTAAATTAATACAAAAAATATCTGCACATATTGATATATTGTGGAAAACATGGTACACTAATAAATATTGCACTAAGTAAAAAATGACTTGAGGTGATAGGTATTGTGAATTCTAACGAAATAAAGCTTGGCACTATAGCTTCTATAAGTACTGGACTTGTTGTCAAACGTAAACAGGCAGGGACTGAGAATGAAGCTGTAGGGCAATATCCTATGCTGACTCTTAAAAGCTTTGAACAGGGGGGCTGGTTGAACAAAAGGGATTTGGAAGTTTTTTTTAGCAGTGAAGCCTTGGACGCAAAATATCTGACACAAAAAGGTGATGTCGTTGTCAGGTTAAGCAGTCCTAATACTGCTGTAAGTATAAGTGAAGAGGATGCAGGAATATTGATACCGTCACTGTTTGTAATAATCAGATTGGAAACAGATAAAATACTAGCAGAATATTTAAGTATTTTTTTGAATAGCGATTATATGAAAAAAATATACACTAAAGACTTGGTAGGTTCTGCTATTCAGATTATTAAAACCAGTATGCTCAAAGATATTGACTTAAAGCTTAAAACCCTTGATATGCAAGAAAAAATCATTAAGCTTAATAAGCAGATGCTAAAGGAAAGGTTTTTATTAGAAGAACTATTAGAAGAAAAAACAAAGTATCACAACGCAATAATTAATAAAATTATTTGATGCAACTTATTTGAAAGTAAAGGGGACAAGTGTATGAGCAATATTGAAATGTATCAGGAAAAGGTTTTTGAGGATACAAAAAATATAAATGAATACGGCGAAGAATTCTGGTATGCCAGAGACTTGCAAAAGATACTGGAATATACAGAGTGGAGAAACTTTAAGCTTGTAATAGAAAAAGCCAAAATTGCTTGTAACAATAGTAATAACAATGCTTCCGACCATTTTGTTGACGTCAACAAAATGGTTCAGATAGGATCGGAAACTGAAAGAAAAATCGAAGATATCATGCTGTCAAGATACGCTTGCTATCTGACTGTTCAAAATGGAGATTCACGAAAAAAAGTTATAGCACTAGGACAAACCTACTTTGCAGTAAAAACCAGACAACAAGAAATTATTGAAAACTATGATAGCTTAAATGAAGAAAATAAGCGTCTTGCTGTCAGAAATGAGATGGTAATACATAATAAGTCCTTAGCAGAAGCTGCCGAAATGGCAGGTTTAAAAACACCATTTGAATATGCAGCCTTTCAAAATCATGGGTATATGGGATTGTATGGAGGATTAACTGTCAAAGACATACATAAGAACAAGGGTTTGCAGAAAAACCAGAAAATACTAGACCATATGGGAAGCACAGAGCTTGCCGCTAACCTTTTTAGAGCAACTCAAACAGACGAAAAGCTAAGAAGAGAAAATATAACCGGCACGGAAAAAGCAAACAAAACTCACTATGAAGTTGGCAAAATAGTCCGTAAAACAATAGCGGAACTTGGCGGCACTATGCCGGAGGATTTACCGACACCTAAAAAGAGTATCAAACAAATAGAAAAAGAACAAAAAAAGGAATTGGAGGCTTAAGCATGACACTAAAAAAGCTCACACAGGAAGAAGTAAACGCTACACTCTGGAGAGCCTGTGACACATTCAGAGGGAAGATAGATTCGGCAATATACAAGGACTATGTGCTGGTAATGCTGTTTATCAAGTATGTAAGCGATATATATAATGAAAATAAACAAGAAATGATGGAAAAGTATGATAATGATGTTGAAATGGTAGAAAGACAAATGCGATATGAGCGTTTTGTACTAGATGAAATCTCAACATTTGACTATATATACTATAAAAGAAATCAGCCTAACATTGGTGATGTCATTAATAAAGCATTAGAACGTGTTGAAGAAGAAAACAAAACAAAATTAAGAGGTGTGTTCAAAAACATAGACTTCAATTCAGAAGTAGTATTAGGCAGCACAAAAGAACGCAACACCATGATGAAGAATCTCCTTGAGGACTTTAGAGACTTGGACTTACGCCCATCAAGACTAATAGGCGATGATGTTATAGGCAACGCCTACGAATACATGATAGGAAACTTTGCTTCCGATGCCGGCAAAAAAGGCGGAGAATTCTTCACCCCTGCGGAAGTATCAGAGCTATTGGCAAGACTGGTCAAGCCCAGAGAAAATGACAGGATATACGACCCAACCTGCGGATCAGGATCACTGCTGATCAAAGCCTTTAACAAAGTACCAAACAAAAAAGCCCAAATATACGGACAAGAAAGAAACGGACAAACCCACTCACTATGCAGAATGAACATGTTTCTGCACAAAATAGACGATGCCAAAATAGAATGGGGAGACACCCTAGCAAATCCAAAACACTTGGAAGATGATAAGCTTATGAAATTCCAAGTAGTAGTAGCAAACCCCCCATTCTCACTGGACAAATGGGCATCAGGCTTTGCAGGAGAAGGCAGCGACAGAGACTTCAACATGGAAGAAAACCTAGACCCACACAAAAGGTTCTCATGGGGCGTACCCCCCAAGTCAAAAGGAGACTACGCCTTCGTACTGCACATGCTCCACTCACTATCAGAAGGCGGACGCATGGGAGTAGTACTACCCCACGGAGTACTATTCAGAGGAGCAAGCGAAGGCAAAATAAGACAGCAAATAATAGACATGAACCTGCTAGATGCAGTAATAGGACTACCAGCCAACCTATTCTTCGGAACTGGTATCCCAGCATGTATCCTAGTATTCAAACAAAACAGAGACAGAAAAGACATACTATTCATAGACGCATCAGGAGACCAACACTACGAAAAAGGCAAAAACCAAAACAAACTAAGAGAACAAGACATCCAAAGAATAACAGACACATACGAAAAATACGAAACAATAGACAAATACTCCTATGCAGCCACAATAGACGAAATAAAAGAAAACGACTACAACCTAAACATCCCAAGATACGTAGACACCTTTGAAGAAGAAGAACTAATAGACATGGAAGAAGTAGCACAAAACATAAAAAATATAAAAGCAGAACTAGCAGAAGTAGAAGCACAAATGGAGAAGTATCTTGAGGAGCTTGGATTGTAGGAGGTGGGGAATTGAAGCGAGAACTAATAATACCAGATGGATGGGAGTTAATTAAGCTTGGTGACTATTTTGAATTTAAGAATGGTATAAATTTTGGGAAAAATGAAAATGGATTTGAAATTGAAGTTTTGGGTGTAGGTGATTTTAAAGATAAATTTTATGCTGATTTCAGTAACTTATCAATTCATCATGTTAATTCTACTAAAAACATGACTAAAATTGAAAAGGGTGATTTACTTTTTGTACGCTCAAATGGCAATAAGGAGTTAATTGGTAGGGTTTTATTCGTAAAGAATATTAATAGGGACATATATTACTCAGGATTTGTTATCAAAGGAAGTTGCAATCAAGAAAAAATGCACAATGAATATATAGCTAGATTTTGTTCTTCATTTTATGTGATGAAACAGTATTTAATAAAAGGTGGAGGTTCTAATATTAATAATTTAAGCCAAGCAATACTATCAGATGTAGATGTTTTGCTGCCACCTTATAATGAGCAGCAGAAGTTAAACAATATCCTTTTAACTTGGGATAAAGCCATAGAACTTAAAGAAAAGCTCATAGAGGAAAAGAAAAAACAAAAAAACGTGCTGATGAAAAAGCTTTTAACTGGTAAGGTGCGGTTGCCTAGGTTTGATGGTGAGACCAAATTGACTGAGATTGGAAAATTTATAAAAGAGTGTAATTCGAGGAATAAAGACAAGCTTGAAACAAGAGTATTAAGTGTTACTAATAAACAGGGATTTATACTGCAAGAGGAACAATTTGATAGGATAGTGGCAAGTAAAGATTTATCCAATTATAAAGTCGTACATAAAAATCAATTTGCATATAATCCTTCAAGAGTAAATGTTGGATCTATAGACCTTTTATTGAATTTTGATAGTGGGCTTCTCAGTCCAATGTATGTTGTATTTGAATGTAAAGAAGGACTTGATACGGATTATCTTTATCATTTTCTAAAATCAGAAATGTTTTTGAACATAATTCCTAATTTACTTCAAGGGAGCGTCAGGGATTCACTATCATTTGACTCTCTAAAATTAGTAAAACTATTTATCCCATCACTGCATGAACAAAAGGAAATTGCAACAAGACTAAACACAGCTACCAAAGAAATAACCCTACTAAAACAAGAACTACAAGCCCTAACCCTACAAAAAAAAGCTCTATCGAAACTACTCCTAACAGGAGTAGTAAGAGCACCCCAACCCAAATAGAACGCACCCAACACCACCGCAAGAAGCTGGGAATATTTCTGGAAGATAATTTTATCCCCAAAAGCAAGACCCCCCTGCGGTTATGCCCATAAACCACCCCAGACCCGTGACCCATAAGGGCATAACCCGCAGTTTAAAATTATCTGTAAGAAATGATTCCCAGCTTCGCACCACCAAACCCCCATGCGTTCTATCCAAAAACCACCCAACCCCCAGAATAAACAAAAAAGAGGTGACAAAAAATGAGCAGAGAAACCAAATACAACGAATCCAACATATCCCAACTTCCTGCTCTTGAAGTATTACAAAAGCTCGGCTACACAATACTACCCCCAACCCAAGCAAAACAAATGCGAACCAACCAACACCAAGTACTACTAAAAGACATCCTATACGACAGACTATCCAAAATCAACACCTATAAATACAAAAATAAAACCCACAGCTTCTCCCCAAAAAACCTACAACAAGCAATCCAAGACATAGACGAAGCCCTAACCGACGGACTAATAAAAACCAGCGAAAAAATCTACGACACCCTAATCCTAGGAAGAAGCTACCCCGAGCACCTTTCAGACACAGACGGTACAAAATCCTTTACCCTAAACTACATAGACTGGGAACACCCAGAAAACAACCTATTCCATGTAATCCCAGAATTCGCAATAGAAAAAGAAGACGGACGAGGCACAATACGCCCCGACCTAGTAACCTTTATAAACGGTATCCCCTTCGGCATAATAGAATGCAAAAAAGCAAGTATCTCAACATCCAAAGCAATACAACAAATGATTAGAAACCAAGGCAAAGACTATATCCCCCAGCTTTTTAAATATATACAAATAGTAATGGCAGCCAACAAAAACGAAACCCAATATGCAACCACAGGCACACAGCAAAAATTCTGGTCAATCTGGAAGGAAGACAACCAATCAGAGGAATACCCATGGTTTGAAGAAACACTAAAACAAGCTGTTACCGATAGAATACCAACAACACAAGACAAAAACATAATATCCCTCTTTCACCCCAAAAGAGTCATGGAAATAATAAGATACTTTACCCTATACGATAAAAACCAGAAAAAAATAGCCCGCTACCAACAGTATTTTGCAATCAAGGAAATAATTAAAACAATACAAGAAACAGATAAAAACGGCAATAGACAATCAGGCGTAATATGGCACACACAAGGCTCAGGAAAGTCATTAACCATGGTTATGCTATCAAGATTCATACTTTCAGAACTTGCAGACATGCATCCCCAAGTCCTGATTATCAGCGACAGAATAGAGCTAGACAGGCAGATACACCAAACCTTTACTCACTCAAGACTAAGAGCAGAAAGAGCCACCAGTGGCAAAAACCTTGTGGAGCTTATTAACAGCAATGGAGCGGATATTATTACCTCACTGGTACATAAATTTGACACCGCAGCAAAACACCAAAAACCAGTAAAATCCAGAGATATTTTTGTGCTTGTAGATGAATCACACAGAACACAATATGGAGAGCTGCATCTAAAAATGAAACAGATATTCCCCAATGCATGTTATCTAGGGTTTACAGGAACTCCTCTACTGAAGAAAGATAAAAGCACCATGAAAAAATTTGGAAGCAGAATAATTCACAAATACACTATTAAGGATGGTGTAGAGGACGGAGCCATAGTACCCCTTTTATATGAAGGCAGACTGGTGGAGCAGACAGTAAATAGAAATGCCATAGACAAAAGAATAGAAATGATTACAAGAAACCTCACAGAAAAGCAGGCAGAGGAGCTGAAAAGCAAGTGGAGCAGATTTGAAGCCATTGCTTCCTCAGAACAGCGGATTCGTCTTATTGCAGATGATATTTATATGCATTTTACCAAGTTTTACAAAGGCACCTTTGCTAAAGCCATGCTGGCAACTGCCTCTAAACTCGATGCGGTAAGATACAAAGAAGCATTTGATGAATACGGCGACCTAAATACAGCCGTTGTTATATCGCCGCCAGACCAAAGAGAAGGACATGAGGAAATTGACGAGGAACCAAAGGACAAAGTAATAAGATTTTGGAATAAAATCATAAAAGCCTATACTGAACCCCAGAAATATGAAGAACATATAAAAAGTGAATTTGTAGATGGTGACGAGCTGGAGCTTTTAATAGTAGTAGACAAGCTGCTGACCGGCTTTGATGCACCAAGAGCTACTATATTATATGTGGATAAGCCTATGAAGGAGCATACACTTTTGCAGGCAATTGCAAGGGTGAATCGGCTTTATGAAGACAAAGACTTTGGCTTGATAGTTGACTATAGAGGGCTTATTCAAGAGCTTGATACAGCCATGAAAACCTATTCGGGAGCAGGACTTGAAAATTTTGACGGTAAAGACCTGGAAGGTGCATTAGTGGATGTTATCAGTATAGTTGGCAAGCTTAGAGAAGCCTATAGCAATGTTGCTGCTATTTTTAAAGGTGTAAAGAACAAGCAGGATAATGAAGAGTATGAGCTGATGCTGGCTGATGATGTAAAAAGAAATGATTTTTATAGTATGCTAAGCAGCTTTGCCAAATACCTATGTATAGCATTAGAATCGGAGCATGTATATAATGCATTGGGTGAAACTGAAATAAAGCATTATAAGCAGGAACTGAAATTTTATCAGGAGTTAAGGGCTGCCGTAAAGCTCATATACTCAGATACTATAGACCATAAGGAATATGAAGCAAAAATGCGAAATTTGATGGACACATATATTGCGGCTGAGGAAGTAATTCAGGTTACCGCACCAGTGGATATTTTAAATGAAAAGGAATTTGAGGAGGAGCTGATGCGTTTAGGCTCACCAAGAGCCAAAGCTGATGCCATACGTACAAGAATATCAAAACGAATCAGTCAAAAATGGGATGAAAACCCTGCTTATTATAAGAAATTTTCCAAGCGTATTGAGGAGATTATAGAGCAATATAGAGAAAAGAGGATTTCAGAAGCGGAGTACCTTGAAAAAATGCGTACTGTTATGAATGACTTTAGGCAAGGATATTCAGGTACTACCTACCCAGAAAAGATTAAGCATAATACACATGCACAGGCATTTTACGGTGTTATTAAGGGGGTACTGGAAGACAACAGCTTCAATAAAGGGCAGGAGACAAATAATGTTGCCCAAGATGCGTTTATTTATAACTATGAAGGAATTCTAGCTGATATTGCAGTGGATGTGGGTATAATTATTGAAAGACACTGTAAGGTAGATTGGCATGATAATATGGATGTGCATAAAAAAATATCACAGGAAATAGATAGCTTATTATACCTTATGAAGAAAAAGCATTTTCCAGATCTATCATATGATCATATTGATGCAATAATAGAAAATATTAAAACAGTTGCACTTAGAAGATATTAACATAAACATTCAGATTGGGCGGTGAATATGGAAAAATATTCTATTACCTACGGAGATAAAATTATTGCATTTGAGGTCAAGCGAAAAAATGTTAAAAATATAAATCTCAATGTAAGACCAGATATGTCAATTGTAGTATCAGCTAGTGAAAAAGTACCTGTAGATTATATTATAGACTTTGTAAAAGCAAAAGCATCTTGGCTTATTAAGAATGTCAGCTACTTTAGGGAGGTTCAGCCTGAATACATTATACAAAAAGAATATATAAGCGGTGAAACCTTTAAATATTTAGGTAAGCAGTATCGTCTTAAGGTTGAACAAACCACAGAAAAAGAAGGTGTGAGATATTATAAAGGATATATTTATTTAGCTGTGAAAGATAAGCATAACTATAAACACAAAGAACAGCTTTTAAATGACTGGTATAAAGCCAAGGCAAAGGAAAAGTTTTGTGAGAGTCTGGAGAGAGTATTTCCAAGTGTTAAAAAGTATGGACTTATAAAGCCGGAGCTTCAAATCAGAACCATGAAGGCACGCTGGGGCTCCTGTATATTGGATAAACATGCTGTTTTATTAAATGCAGAGCTTATTAAAGCACCTAAGCTGTGTATTGATTATGTAATATTACATGAGCTTATTCATTTTAAGTATAAGAATCACGATAATAACTTTTATGATTTTATCACAGCCTTAATGCCAGATTGGAAGCAGCGCAAAGAGATACTTGATGAAGAAGTGGTCAGAGAACTATAATTTTATAAACAATAATACAAAAAGTATAATATAAAACCATAACAGTGCAACTTAGACCTCAAATAATGCATGTTAACCCCGAATTTATGCATGATAGCTTAAAACTAATTACAAACAATTAAGGTTTTGATAATATTAAGCTATACAGAATATATGAGATTTAAAGCTTGAGCATTAAGACATCAACAGCTTAAAGCTCATGCAGAAATCCAAATTTAAGGAGGTCGTACAATGGAAATGTGTTGTGGAGGATGGAATGTTCATCCAAATGTCAGCCAAGAAGATAAGCAGGTACTAGATACAGCATTAAAGGGATGGACAGGAGCTGCATTTGAACCTTTAGCTGTTGCTACTCAAGTTGTAAACGGTGTTAATTATTTATTTATTGCTAAATCTACTACTGTAACATTGGAGCCAAAAACAGGCTTGGTAAAAATATACATAACTGCAAGCCCGGCAGGAAGTGAACCTAGATTAGTAAATATTGAGACAATAATATAGGTTAAAGTTATAATAAAAA
>CALGKJ010000058.1 GCA_937930535.1 uncultured Clostridia bacterium | reverse complement strand
CTGTCTCCTTCAAAGCTTTGTATTGCTGGTCTTGGATAGTCTGTTAGTATATTTAATACTGGTATTTCTTCACTGAATCTATTCAGCCAGTATTCCTCCTGTTTTTTTATGCTTCCGCTTCTAAACAGTTCATTCTGCCATTCTGAAAAATCCTTGTACTGTATTCTGAACGGTGGCAATTCTTCTCCTGCATACAATCTGCTGATTTCCTTAACTAATATGCTATTGGATACTCCGTCAGATATAATGTGGTGCATGTCATACATTAATATATATATATCCGGGTGCATTTTAACAAGTGCCACTCTCAAAAGGGGTGCTTTGGATAAATCAAAGGCTTTTATGAAGCTTGCAGTTACTGCTTCCGCTTCTTTATCTTCTTTTACTTCGTACTGCTCTATTTGCAGCCCTGCTTCCTTATGTATTTTTTGAATTATGCCTTCTTCAGCTACCTCAAAGCTGGTTCTAAGAGCGTCATGTCTATCTACCAGCTTTTCGAAGGATAGCTTTAGCCTTTCGACATCTATCTCACCCTGTAGCTCCAATACAGCGGGCATATTATAGCTGGTACTTTCCTTATCAAACTGCTGTAGTGTGTATATCCTTTTTTGGGCAGAAGATGCTTCATAGTATTCTCTTTCTTCTATTGGCTGTATATGTGTGTATATGCTTTCTTGCTTACCCCTTATATATTCTGATATTCCTTTTATTGTAGGGGATATAAATATTTCTCTTAAGGTTACTTCCACATTAAGCAGCTTATGTATTTTAGCTGTTAAGCTTGTTGCCTTTAGTGAATGTCCTCCCAGCTCAAAGAAGTTATCGTTTATTCCTATTCTCTCTATTCCTAATACTTCTTTCCATATTCCTGCCAGCTTTTC
The DNA here is from genome assembly GCA_937930535.1 of uncultured Clostridia bacterium. Lineage (GTDB taxonomy): Bacteria > Bacillota > Clostridia > Lutisporales > Lutisporaceae > CALGKJ01. The sequence continues at coordinate 25,219 of CALGKJ010000058.1, read as the reverse complement.
TTCTATACTATTTCTTGGTGCTTCATATTCTGCTCCTGTTGTTATACTTCCGTCTGGCTCTGGTAATGCTTTTCTGTCAATCTTTCCATTTTGTGTAAGAGGCAATTTGTCTATATGTATAAAGTATGACGGTATCATGTAGTCTGGCAAGTCTTTGGATAGATGTACTCTTAATTCTGATACTTCTATTTCTACATCCGATACTACATATGCGCATAGGTACTTATCACCATTATTATCCTGTCTTGCTAATACTACTGCCTTTTTTACAGCCTCATGGGTTAAAAGCTTATTCTCAATCTCTCCAAGTTCTATTCTGTATCCACGTATCTTTACCTGATGATCTATTCTTCCCAAGAATTCTATGTTTCCATCCGGCAGCCATCTTGCCATATCCCCTGTACGATACATTCTGGTTCCGTCTTCAAAGGGATTGTCCACAAATTTCTCTGCTGTTAACTCTGCTCTGTTTATATATCCTCTTGCAAGCCCATCTCCTGCTATACATACTTCCCCTGCCGCCCCTATGGGCACCAGCTTGTTGTTTTTATCAACTATATACACTTTCGCATTGGCTATGGGCTTTCCTATGGGTATTATGCTTATATCGCATAGTTTATCATTTGTTATTTCATAGGTTAAAGTTACATCAGAACACTCAGTAGGTCCATATACATTTGTTATATGCAACCATTTGCTAGCAAATGTATTATATATACCCCTTACTGTTTTTGCAACCAACTGTTCTCCGCCTATAACAAACTCTTTGATGTTTAATGTCCTAATATTTTTTTCATTAGCTTCAAGCATGATATTTAAATGCAAGGGGGTTCCGTCAGCAATATCAATATTATTTTTTGCATAATAGTCTAGTAGCTGAGTACCGTTAAATCTTAATTCCTCTGGTACTATAAATAGTGAATGTCCAAATAGTAAGGCAGGGAATATTTGTTTTACAGATGCATCAAATACATAAGGAGACACCATGGAAATACTCAAGGATTTATTGTATTTTTCGTATATTCTTTTACTTAGTCCAAATACTAGATTTACCAAATTTCGGTGTTCCACCATAACTCCTTTAGGGATTCCTGTAGAGCCAGATGTATATATTATGTATGCCAAGGTTGTGATATCTGACGAACCACCAGCTTTATCAATGGATTCCAAATTACAGCTATTGCCTTCATATAACTTGTCATCATCTAAAAATATTAAATCCTTACAAATTATCATTTTGTCAATTATCCATGATTGTGTAACTATTATTTCTGCTCCGCTGTCCTCCAACATATACTCTATCCTGCTCTGCGGATACCTCGGGTCTATAGGCAGATATGCGCCTCCTGCTTTAAGTATTCCCATTATGCCTACTATCATATCTAGAGAACGATCTGTCAATATTCCAATCACAGCTTCAGCTTTCATTCCACGATATATTAGTGTTCTTGCAAGTTGGTTGGCTCTTTCATTCAGTTCTCTATAGGTTAGGTGTCTACCCTCATACACTACAGCTATATTATCTGGTGTTTTTTCCACTTGCTTCTCAAACAACTGATGTATTGTTTTATCCTTCGGATAATCAGCTTTTGTATTGTTAAACTCATACAACAGCTTTCGTTTTTCCCCTTCAGACATTATATTTACATCAGCTAACTTTTGTTCTGGATTATCCACTATGCTTAGTAGCATTTCTCTGAAATGTTCTATCAACCTTTGTATTGTTTCTTTTTTAAACAGTTTAATACAGTATGCAATGTTAAACTGTATTCTATTTCTTTCCTCTGCCGCTGTTAATGTTAGGTCAAATTTTGATATTTCATGCTCATATTCATAGTTTCTCAGGGACAACCCTTCTAGTTCTAGTTCCTCAGTTTCCATGTTCTGTAGTGTAAACATAACATCAAACAGTGGATTTCTACTTATGTCCCTTTCTATTTCCAGTTTTTCCACCAATTCTTCAAATTGATAATCTTGATTTTCATATGCTGATAATACGCCTTCTTTTACTGTCTCCAAAAACTCCACAAAGGATAATCCTGCTTTGGGCTGATTGCGTATTGCCAGTGTATTTACGAACATTCCTACTATCCCCTGCAAATCTGCATGTCTTCTTCCAGCTATTGGTGAACCTACTACTATATCTTCTTGACCTGTATATTTTGACAGCAACACATTATATGCTCCCAACAACAGCATGTACATTGTTGTTCCGGTTTCTTTTGTCAGGTACCTTAGCTTTTCTGTTAAACCTTCGTCAATTTCAAAGCTCAAGCTTGCACCTTCAAAGCTTTGTACTGCTGGTCTCGGATAGTCTGTAGGCATATTAAGTACTGGTATTTCAGGGCTTGTTCCATTGAATACACTTATCCAGTATTCTTCCTGCTTCTTGATTTGTTCTCCACTCAAAACCTTGTTCTGCCATTCTGCATAATCCTTGTATTGTATTCTTAGCTCTAGCAGTTCTGCTTCTTTATAAAGCTGTATAAATTCTCTTATTAATATGCTTGTTGAGGTTCCATCTGATATTATATGATGCATGTCAAACATTAGAATATGTTTGTTATCCTCCACTTTTGCAAGTGCTGCCCTCATTAGTGGAGCTGTACTTAAATCAAATGGTTTTACAAAGTCTTTTACTACTTCCTCGGCACTAATTTTGTCTGCTTCCATATACTGTACTTGGAAGTCAACTTCCTTATGTATTCTTTGTACTGGCTTTCCCTCTGGCATTTCAAAGGATGTTCTCAGAGACTCATGCCTTTGGATAATTTTTCTCAATGCACTCTCTAATTTATCCTTATTCAGCTCTCCTTCAACAGTCATTATCGCCGGCATATTATAGCTGGTACTTGATTTCTGAAATTGATTCAGTATATATAATCTCTTTTGTGCTGAGGATGTTTCATAATATTCTTTTTGTTTTACTGCTGCTATTGAAGAATATATGCTTTGTTTACGGTCATCTACAAGCGCTCCAAGCTGTTTAATTGTTGGAGCTTTAAATACTTCTCTTGGTAATATTTCTACATTAAACTCTTTATGTATTCTTGATATTACTGTAATTAGCTTTAATGAGTGACCACCTAAATCAAAAAAGCTATCATTTATACCTACTCTCTCTGCATTAAGTACTTCTTTCCATATTACTACCAATTTTTCTTCTGTTATATTTATTGGTGGGACATATTCTATTCCTGTATCTATTACCAACTCAGGCTCGGGCAGTGCTTTTCGATTTACTTTCCCATTAGATGTTAAAGGTATACTCTCCAGTTGTATAAAGTATGCGGGTATCATATAATGAGGCAAATCCCTGGATAGATGTTCTCTTAACTCAGCCACTGTTAACTCTTTTTCAGCTACTATATATGCACATAGGTACTTATCACCATTATTATCCTGCCTTGCTAATACTACTACCTTTTTTACAGCCTCATGGGTGAAAAGCTTATTCTCAATCTCTCCAAGCTCTATTCTGAATCCACGTATCTTTACCTGATGGTCTATTCTTCCCAAGAATTCTATATTTCCATCCGGCAGCCATCTTGCCATATCCCCTGTACGATACATTCTGGTTCCGATTTCAAAGGGGTTGTCCACAAATTTCTCTGCTGTTAACTCTGCTCTATTTATATATTCTCTTGCAAGCCCATCTCCTGCTATACATACTTCCCCTGCCGCCCCTATGGACACCAGCTTGTTGTTTTTATCCAAAATGTATATGGTTGTGTTGTTTACCGGCTTACCTATAGGGACTATCCTTCCACAGCTAGAAATATTTCTAAACTTGTACATTGTTGCACATATTGTTGATTCTGTTGGTCCGTATCCGTTGATTATCTGCATTTCCTCATGTAATGCCAAATACTTTTCAAGTACATAGTCATTTATAGGCTCTACCCCTACAAGCAGCTTGTTAAATGCCAACGCTTTACCTGATTCCCTCAATAATATATATAGCTCACTTAATATTGTTGGCGGTATATATGCAAAGTTTATTTCTTCTTCTATTATTATTGCTGCAAGCTTTCTTATATCCATTATCTCATCACTGTTGAATAAAACCAAAGTAGCTCCGTATACCAGCGGCAGGAATATTTCTCCTACACTTACGTCAAAGGATATATTAGTAACGCTTAGACATTTGTCTTTACTTACTATCTTTTCGTTAAGTTTTTGGTATAGTGTGGAAAGGAAGTTGTTTAATGCATTATGCTCAACTATCACTCCTTTTGGTGTTCCTGTTGACCCTGAAGTATATATTACATATGCAGCAGCAGTTTTTATATCTTCGAGATTGCTTTTTTCACCAGTATATATATTATAGTCTTCAAGCTTTATTATGTTGTCATGGTCACCTATTTTATTTATATATCTTTGTTTTGTCAATATAACCTTTGCACTACTATCCTTTAGCATGAACTCTATTCTATCCTTTGGATACTCTGGGTCTATTGGCAGATATGCTCCTCCTGCTTTGAGTATACCTATTATTCCAACCGTCATCTCCAGAGATCTTTCTATTACTATACCAACTATGCTATCAGATACCACTCCTATTCCTCTCAATACTCTTGCCAGTTGATTGGCTCTTTCATTTAGTTCTCTATAGGTTAGGTGTCTGCCCTCATATACTACGGCTATATTGTCTGGTGTTTTTTCCGCTTGCTCCTCAAACAACTGATGTATTGTTTTATCCTTGGGATAATCTGCTTTTGTATTGTTAAATTCATACAACAGCTTTTGTTTTTCTTCTTCGTACATTATATTAACATCAGCTAACTTTTGTTCTGGATTATCCACTATGCTTAGTAGCATTTCCCTGAAATGTTCTATCAGTCTTTGTATTGTTTCTTTCTTGAATAGTTTTGTACAATATTCAATATTAAAGCTTAATATGGCTTCATTTTCTGCTGCTGTTAATGTCATATCAAACTTTGATATCTTATTCTCAAATGTATAAGGCTTAAATAATAATCCTTCTATCTTCGGTTCTGCTCTATCCATGTTTTGCAGAACAAACATCACATCAAATAGTGGATTTCTGCTCATATCTCTTTCAATGTTCAGCTTTTCCACCAGCTCTTCAAACTGATAATCTTGATTTTCATAAGCAGCAAGGGCATTTCTCTTAACTTCAGCTAGAAACTCTTTAAATGTTTTATGTCCTTCTGGATAATTTCTCATGGCTAGAGTATTTACAAACATTCCTACTATTTTATCTAAATCTCCATGGTGTCTGCCTGCTATTGGGCTTCCTACTATTATATCTTCCTGACTGCTGTACTTGGATAACAACACATTAAAGGCAGCAAGCAGTACCATATACATAGTTGCTCCTGCTTCTATGCATAATTTTTGTAAAGCTACTGTTAATTCTTTATCCAGGATGAAGTTTATGCTATCTCCCTCAAAGTTGTAAATTGCAGGTCTTTGATAGTCCAACATAAGATTTAAGACCGATATTTCTCCACTAAACTGCTTTAGCCAATAGTTTTCCTGTTCTTCTATTTTCCCTGATTTTATCAGGTTATTTTGCCAGTCACAATAGTCCTTATATTGTATTTCCAAGGATTCTAGGCTGTTACCGTTATATAATTTTGCAAATTCATCAAAAAGTATTCCCATGGATATACCATCAGATATAATATGATGCATATCAAATATCAATAAATGCTTTTTATCATTGATTTTAATAACTCCGCTCCTTAATAGAGGAGCTTTATTTAACTGGAAGGGCTTTATAAAGTTATGTATTTGATTTTCAACGTTATCTTCTGTTTCCTCTAAATAAACCAGTTCAAAATCCACAGTATTATGAACTATTTGTACTGGTTCGTCCATCACATGTTCAAAAGAAGTTCTCAGGGATTCATGTCTATGAATTAGCTTGTTAAATACTGCTTCAACCCTGTACCTATCTAAATTCCCTTCTAGAAGTACAACACCAGATACATTATAACTAATACTTTCCTTGTCAAGCTGTTGTAGTATATAAAGCCGTTTCTGTGCTGACGACAAAGGATAATATTCCTTTTCGGATATCCTTTTTATATTATCAAACTGACTTGCCTTGGTATTTTGTATGTATTCGGCGATTGCCCTAATTGTGGGAGTTTTAAATATCTGTTTAACAGATATCTTTTTTTCCATCCTCTTATAAATTTGCCCAATTAGCTTGGTTGCTTTTAAAGAATGACCTCCCATTTCAAAAAAATCGTCTGTAATTCCTATTTTTTCAATACCTAAGATATCCTGCCATATGTCTGCTAATTCCTCTTCTATTTTATTACTGGGAGGGACAAATTCCTTATGTTTATTCTTCTCCTTATTAATATCAATAGCAATATTAATTAACGCTTTTCTATCTATTTTCCCATTTTGCGTAACAGGCAACTTATCAAGTTGAATAAAAAAGCTGGGCACCATATACTCGGGCAGTTCCTCAAGCAAGTATTCCTTTAATTCCGCTGTTGTAAGTTCTGTCTTTCCTGTAAAATAACCTATTAAGCTTTTGCCGCCGCCCTTATCTTCCTTAACCATAACCACTGCTTCAATAATAAAAGGATGGGTTAACAGCCTGCTCTCAATCTCTCCAAGCTCGATTCTATAACCCCTTAATTTAATTTGGTGATCTATCCTGCCCAAGAACTCTATATTGCCATCAGGAAGCCATCTGGCCAAGTCTCCTGTTTTATAAAGTCTCTCGCCTTGTACAAAAGGATTTTTGACAAATTTTTCAGCCGTTAATTCTTCTCTGCTTAAATAACCCCTTGCCAGCCCAGCCCCACCAATACAGAGCTCCCCTGCCACTCCAATGGGCTGAAGCTTATTACTTTTACTTAAAATATATATATGGGTGTTTGGTAATGGTTTACCAATTGGTACATTTCTGCCTATTGGCTTTTTATTTTCGTAATAATATAACGTAGCACAAATAGTTGCTTCCGTTGGTCCATATCCATTCAAAATTTCAATATCAGGATTTAACCTTATATATTTATCTAATACAGTATCTTGTATCGGCTCTACTCCAACCAACATTTTATTTAACTGAATTGATTCCATTTCTATCAGCAGGTCATTAACCTCTGTCAGAATTGTTGGTGGTATATAGGCAAAAGTTATGGACTTATATTTGATTGTCTTAACTAAATCATTAATATCTAGTATTTTTTCGTCGTTATACAATACCAGGGCAGCCCCAAAGGTTAAGGGAAGAAATATTTCTGCAACGCTTACATCAAAGGCTATATTGGTTAAGCTCAAGCAATTATCTTCACAACAAATTTTCTTATTAAATTTGCTATTCATTGAATAAATAAAATTTTTCAATGCCCTATGCTCAACGGTTACCCCCTTTGGCTTGCCAGTACTGCCGGAAGTATATATAACATAGGCTAAATTATTTGAACTGCTCACTAAGTTTATATTCGCTGTTTCGCCTTTATATAGCTCCTCATCATCCAATAATAAAATCTCTCCGCCAAAGCTTAGCTTATCTATTAAAGAAGCCTTAGTAAGGACTACTTGTACACTGCTATCCTGAAGCATATAGGCGATCCTGTTTTCCGGCTGCTTATAATCAATAGGAAGGTAAGCTCCTCCAGCCTTTAATATACCCATTATACCTATGATCATTTCCAGTGATCTATCTATCATTAATCCCACTATTTCTTCTGGTTTGATACCCTTTTCAATTAAAACTAAAGCTACTTTATTAGCCTTTTCATTTAACTCCTTATAGGTAAGCTTTGCATCTTCAAAAACTACAGCTATCTTATCGGGTATTGTCAAAGCATGTTCCTCAAATATTTTAAGGATAGTTTTATCTGGTCGATAATCTTCCTCAGCATTATTAAAGACATTTAATAAAATGTGTTCTTCTTCCTCTGATAGAATATTAATGTCTGTTAATTTTGTATCAGGAGTAAACAGTACAGCCTGTAAGAAAGCACTAATATGCTCCAATATATGCTCTATAGCTCTATGCTTAAATAACTTTTCATTATAATCCACAGAAATTGTTATATTGTTTTCTTTACGGTTTATGTAAAAAATCGTATCTGATTTGAAATTATTTATATCTTCACAGTGCTGTAAATCCTCCATAACAATAATTATTTTATATAAAGTTGTGATGTCAATATTCTCTTGAAACTCTAACGTCTCCAAGATTTTTATCAAGGGAAAGCTCTGATTAGCAAATGCATTATTTACATTTTCTTTAACCACTTTCAACAGCTCTTTAAATGTGTATTCTTCATTAATGATACTTTTTAATACTAAAATCTGATTAATATATGAATCTCTATCACCCTGCTTTTTAGGGGCTATACCAACTACAATCTCCTGACTGTTATTATACCGATGAAGGAGATAATTAATAGCTGCTATAATAATCAAATAGATACCGTAATTATTGCCTCCACTAATAAATAACAATCTATCCGTTATCTCCTGTGTTAAAATATAGTCTATTCGAGCTCTTTCACAGCTTATTGATTTTACTTGCTCACCCCTCACATTAAAACCAGACATTTCCCATTCTCCTGCTAATACCCTAAACCAATAATCCCTTTCAACCTGAAAGGAATCGTTAAACATTGCAATGTTTTCATATTGCTTATCAAATTTCATTATGGCTCACTCCGTTCGTTAATCAATAACAGAATTATAATAACTATGCATAAAGACACTGCTTTTGTATAAGCCTTTTGCGTTCTCCTCCAGCAGCAAATGGCTTGTTATAATGTTACTAGAATTTATGGGATGATATTGCCTTTGCTATAATAGAACAGCCTTCCTTTAGAAGCTCCAGACTTATAGTTAATGGAGGCATTATTTTTAGAACCGTATCATTTCTTCCTGTCTTTTCTATTATAAGACCCCTTTCAAAACATTGTTTCGCTATTGACATAACGTTTTCTTCCCCGCCATAGTCCTTCATATCTATACCCCAAAGCATGCCTAATCCCCGTATTTTAATATTATTACTAATTGATGAGACTTCTTCATTTAAAAACTCATTTAAGTATTCCTCTTTCTCTTTTATTTCCTTTAATAGGTTACTGTCTCTCCAAATTTCTAAAGCAGCTTTAGCAGCAATAAATGCCAATTGATTCCCTCTAAAGGTACCATTATGCTCTCCTGGCTGCCATATATCCAATTCTGGCTTCATTAATAATATTGACATTGGCAAACCGTATCCTCCGATGGATTTTGACAATAATACTATATCAGGCTCTATACCTGCCCTTTCAAAAGAGAAGAATCCTCCTGTTCTTCCGCAGCCAACCTGTATCTCGTCGCAAATAAGTAATATATCATGCCTTGTGCATAATTCTCTCAGTCTAACCAGCCACTCGGCGGGAGCAACAATAACACCGCCCTCACATTGTACTGTTTCTAAAAGAATTGCGGCAGGCTTGTCTATACCGCTATTAACATCCTGTAATACATACTCCATGTAATCGATAGTATCAAAGGTTGTCATAAAATCATGGGGATATGGCATAAATGTTACATAGTTTAATGGTATTCCCGCACCAGCTCTGCAAGCAAGATTTCCAGTGGCAGAGAGACTTCCCAGACTCATTCCATGAAATCCCCCCATAAATGAAAATATACCATGTCTCTTTTTTACTTTTCTTGCTAATTTCATAGCAGCTTCCACAGCGTTTGTGCCAGTAGATCCGCAAAATTGGATTTTATAGTTAAGCTTTATAGGCTTTAATATTGTTTCTATAAAGGCTTCAATAAAATTTCCCTTCGCTACTGTATGCATATCCAAACCATGGGTAATTCCGTCAGCCTCAATATACTCAAGTAGCTTTGACTTAATATAATCATTGTTATGACCGTAATTTAAAGCTCCTGCTCCTGCAAAAAAATCTATATATTCTTTTCCTGTTTCCGAATATACGATAGCACCTTTGGCTTTAGAAAACACTTCTGGGAATGCTCTACAGTACGACCTTACATTAGATTCATATTCATTAAATATGTTATACATAAAAACGCCCCCTCTATAATTTGTAAACGCAAAGTCATTTGAATTATAAATGACTCTGCGCTTACCTTAATAGCTAGAAATTAAACTCTACATCTTCAACTTCAATTATTGTCTTATAAATGCTGCTGGTTACCAGTTCATTAATCTTTATAAATCTATTGTCTGCAACTACACTGAGTACTTCTAAATATCGCTTAATTAAACTATCTATGTTTTCCTGTTTAAATAGACTTACAGAGTACTCCAGATCAAAGGTTATATTATGGCTGTCCTCATTTGCATACAAAGTCATATCAAATTTAGAAATCCTATACTCAAAATGATAGGGTTCAAACTTAAGCTCACCAAGGTTGACTTCGTTTTCTGTGCTGTCTTGATAAGCGAAGGCAACATCAAATAGGGGATTCCTATTTTGCTCTCTGCGAACCTTTAACTTATCTAACAGCATATCATACTGATAATCCTGATGTTCATATGCTTTCAACAGGGTTTCTTTAGCTTCCAGCAAATAATCTGCAAAAGTTTTATTTCTTTCTGGATATGTCCTGATAACCAGCATATTTACAAACATACCTACTATATTATGCAGATCAGCATGAGATCTTCCCATTACTGGTGTTCCTACTACTATATCTTCTTGGCAGGTAATATTTGCCAATAGAGCTTTATAAGCTGCTATCAATAGCATATACATTGTAGTGCCAGTTTCCTGTGCCAAATGCTTTAACTTTTCTGTCAGCTCAATGCCCGCTTCAAAGTGTATGCGTTCTCCTTCAAAGTTTTGTACTGCTGGCCGTTCATAATCTGTAGGCATATTTAATCTCGGAATAGTATCCGAAAAGTTACTTACCCAGTATTCTTCCTGCTTTTTAAAATAATCTGACTCTAAAAGCTTGTTATGCCAAACGGCAAAGTCCTTATATTGAATATTTAATGGGTATAAATCTTCGCCTTTATAGCAACTTAAGAATTCCTTTATTAATATTTCATTAGATACTGCATCAGAAATAATATGGTGGATGTCAAAAAGTAGAATATGTTTATTTTCTTCAACCTTTATAATGGTAGCTCTTATCAGGGGAGGATTATTCATATTAAAAGGTCTGATAAACTTGTCCACAATACTCTTAACGCTGCTTTCTCCAGCTAGTATATACTCTATATCAAATTCTATGTTTTCATGGATCTGCTGTACAATTTCTCCATCAATTATTTTAATAGAAGTGCGTAAGGCTTCATGTCTAGCCACTAAATTTTTAAACGCCTTTCTCGCCTTTTCTACAGTCAGATTTCCACTAATCATTACAGCTATTGGAATATTATAAGTTGTACTATCCTCCTCTAATTGTGCCAAAGCAAATAATCGCTTCTGCACATATGATGTTGGATAATATGTTCTCTTTTCAATAGCCTTTATAGTGCTAAAGGCACTTTCTTCTGTCTTGAGTATATACTGGGCTATATCACGAATGGTAGGAGTCCTGAATAATTCCCTGACTGATACCTCTCTATTCAAGCCTTTCTTTATCTCTGTAGTTACAATAATGGCTTTTAGTGAATTACCACCTAATTTGAAGAAATCATCTTTAATACTAACCCTATCAAGCTTTAATGCAGCCTTCCATATTTCTTCTAGCTTCTTTTCTACTTCATTGGTTGGTTCAAGGTAATTATCTTCACTACCCTGCAATAGATTGCAATAAGACAGCTCTAGTGCCGTAAGAGCTTTTCTGTCTATCTTTCCATTTGGAGACAAAGGTAGCTGCGGTAACTGCACGAAGTACGTTGGTATCATATAGTAAGGCAATTTCTCAGATAAGAATTTCTCTAAGTCCTCCCTATCTATTAAGTCTCCTTCAGCTGTAAAATAAGCACACAGGTACTTATCGTCTTCTGTTTCCTTTACCACTACTGCAGCTTCCTTGACACCTTCATGCTCAAGCAAGCTGGATTCTATTTCTCCTAACTCAATTCTAAAGCCTCTTATCTTCACCTGATAGTCAGACCTTCCAACAAATTCCAGGTTTCCATCCGGCAGCCAACGTCCTAAATCCCCTATCCTGTATAGCCTCATGTTTTCTTCTGGCAGGAATGGATTTATCAAAAATACAGAACTAGTTCTTTCCGGGTTATTCAAATACCCTCTTCCAACTCCTATACCAGCAACACATATTTCACCTTTAACACCTATAGGGCATAAATTCATATCCTTATCAACTATATAGATATGCATATTCTGTATTGGTTTTCCTATCGGTACATTATCTCCAACTGGTGGTGAATCCATTATATACTGAGTAATATCATCTGCTGCTTCTGCCGGACCATAGGCATTGACAACATAGATTTTCTTTAAAACATCAAAGCTTCTCTTGACAATGCTTGGTGTAACAGCTTCTCCTGTTATCATAAGATAATCTAATTTATCCAACTTAACTGATGATTCTTCTATATAGTCAAGCATTAAATTTATAAAGGACGGTACTGCTTCCAATATGCTTACGCCGTCTTCAATGATTTTCTGTGTAAACTTATCGGGTGTCATAACTAGCTCATTAGGATAAATAGCTGTGGCAGCCCCTATGGTTAATGCAGCAAAGAACTGCCATACAGAAATATCAAAACAATGGGAAGCATTTTGAGCTATTACACTAGCTTTTGTAATATTCAATTCTGCGATTTCTGCTAATATGTGGTTTAACATACCAATATGTTCAATCATTGCACCCTTCGGTTTACCTGTAGAACCAGAAGTATATATGACATAAGCTAAGCTATCAGATTTAACAGGAAGGTCCAGATCGTTTACAGCTTCCTTTAAAATTTCATCCATATGCTTGTCTAGTTTTATTATTTTGCCACTGTATTCCTTTTCAATATCCTCAGTAACAAACTTTGATTCTGTCAATAAGTAATTTGTCTTAGATTCTTCTAAAATCACCTTGATTCTGTCAGATGGGTAGTCTGGGTCAATGGGTATATATGCCCCTCCTGCCTTCCATATACCCATAATGCTTTCTACGATTAGAGGCGACCGATCCAGTAACACAGCTACCAGTTCTTCATTGCTTGTTCCAGTACTAATTAAATATCTGGCTATTTGGTTAGCCTTTTCATTAAGCTCTCTATAGGTGATTTTAATATCCTTATAAAACAGTGCATTTCTATCCGGATCATTTAAAGCACATTCTTCAAATAACTGATGTACTGTTTTTCCTATTGGGATCTCAGCCTTTTTATTATTGAACTCATAGATGATTTGTTGTTTTTCCGACTCTGACAGCATTTCTATTTCTGATAATTTAATGTTTGTTTTCTTTGATAGCTTTTCAATTATATTTATATAGTGATTTATTATTCCCTTGATAGTGTCTTTACTAAATAACTTTTTATTGTATTGGAAATAACATTTCATATCATCGTTGGGTTCAATATATATGTCCAGCTGAATGTCCGATCCGCCCTGGAATCTGTCTGTATTCACACTTCTAAAAGTCATATCTTCGATATTTAATTCAGAAATACTATCAAATTCATTATGGAACGTCATCACTGTGTTAAACAATTGAGTTGCAGAGGATTTTTTACTAAGCTTTAATTTATCTAGTATTTCATCAATTGGATAATTTTGGTTTTTATATGCATCCACCAGAGCTTTATTAACTAAATTCAAATGTTCTAAAAATTCAGTATTACTTTTGACCTCAAGCCTAATAGGCAGAAGATTAACAAATGCACCTATTACATTTTCCAAATCCACGTTAAATCTCCCCGCTGATATAGAACCAATGATAATGTCCTCTTGTGCGGTGTATTTTGAAAGCAGTATTGAATAAGCTGCAAACAAAACCGTATGCATTGTTACTTTCTGTTTTTCTCCCAGCCTCCTCAGCCTTGATATTAACCTGTTAGGTATTGTAAAGTTGACAACATCAGCTTCAAAATCCGACATATCATTTGGTACGAAATCATATGGCAGATCCAGCTTCGGCAGCTCACCAGACAGCTTATTAATCCAATATTCCTCCATTTGCCTAGCCTTCTTACTCTTTAGCATCTCCAACTGCCACATTGCAAAGTCTTTATATTGTACATTAAGAGCAGTAAGCTCATCCCCCTTATATAGACTTTCAAATTCTTTAAACAAAATATTTAAAGATGCACCATCGGATATAATGTGATGCATATCTGCAATTAGTAAATGTCTGTTTTCAGCAATTTTTATAATTCCAACTCTTAATAATGGAGCTTTAGTTAAATCAAATGGTTTTACAAACCTTCTTATGATTTCTTGCGGCTCAACTCCGCTTGCTTCAGAATATTCTATCTGAAAATCTACTTGTTTATGAACTTTTTGAATCGGTTCGCCGTCTATTAATTGGAAGCTTGTTCTAAAGGCCTCATGCCTTTCTACTAAAATTCTAAATATCCTTTCAAATCTTTCGATATCTATTTTTCCATCAATCGCAGCAGTATAGGCTATATTAAAGGCATCATCTACGCTTAAAAGCTTGTCTAATACATATATCCCCTTTTGATTCCATGACAGAGGATAATATTCTTTTGCTTTCAGATGTTCTGCCATTTCCCCCAGATACTTCTTAAACAACTCTGCCAGTACTTTAATTGTGGAGCTGTTATATTCATATCGATTATAGCCAAAGGACATTACCAGCTTATCATTAACAATATCGCCCTCTACATTAAGTGCTATATTTCGTTGAGAGGTGCTGCTTATAATGTTGCCCATTCTGATGCGGCTCTTAGTCTCACCAAGCTTCATATCAATTAATTTAAAGAGTCCACTTTTACTCTTATGTTCAAACTGACCCAAATAATTAAAGTTTATTTCTGGATCTGTTGTTAGGCTGATGCCTTTTCTTTTTTCCTCTGGTGTTAAGTATCTTAATATTCCATAACCAATTCCCTTATTTGGTATATTATTCATACTTTCTTTAACATTTCTTATTTTGTCAGATAAATTGTCTCCTTCAGATACATCTAAAACAACAGGGAACTGACTTGTAAACCAACCAATTGTGCGACTGATGTACATATCCTCTATAATATCTTCTCTGCCATGACCCTCTAGGTTTACTAGAATTTTTTTGTGACCGCACCACTCATTTATGGCCAAAGCCAAAGCTGTAAGAAGTATGTCATTTGCTTCAGCATTGTAAATCCAATTGGTTTTTTTCAATATACCATCAAACTCTTCCTTTTCCAGTTCAATACTTATTAGTTCAACATTGCCCGCATTTTTTTTGTTTTCATCAACGTTATAATCCCTTGGCAACTTTTTAATTTCATTTTTTTCTACTGCTTCCCAATATGCCAATTCACTTAAAGCACTTTCACTTTCTGCATATTGATTTAATTTTTCAGCCCAGTACTTAAAGGAATCACTCTTCTCCTGGAATTGTATCTCTTTTCCCTCACAAGCCTGCTTATAACCCTCTTCAAAGTCCTCTAAAAGGATTCTCCAAGTTATACCATCAGCAACAATATGGTGTATTACTACTAGTAAATAATCGCCTATATTGGTATGTATTAAACCTATTCCTGCAAGAGGTCCATTCTCCAAGTCCAAGCTTACTTGAAGGGTGTTAGCAAAGTCTTCTAAAATATCTTCAAAGGTATCATCCTTTAAAATCACTTTAGTATAGAAGTTAAATAGTATACCCTCCATACCACGGTTATATTGAACAACCTTTTCTCCTTCTTCTCTGTAGGACATCCTAAGAGCATCATGGTGTTCAAGTACTTTATTAAATACCCCTTTTACAATTTCTTCATTAAATCCTGCCTCGCTAAACAGCATTATACTTTGATTGTAATGGTGTTTAGCATTAAAGTTATTTTCAAAAAACCATTTTTGAATAGGTGTTAATGGAACTATTCCTTTAACCATTTGCTGGTCAATGGCTCTCTCTATTTTTTTGATGCATTTAGCCAACTGCTTTATTGTAGAATGTAAAAATATATCATTTAACTCTACTTTATATTTGTATCTTTGTAATCGAGCCGATATTTGCATCGCTTTGATAGAGTCTCCGCCTATTTGGAAGAAATTATCATTAACTCCCACCTTATCCAGCCCTAAAACTTCAGACCATGTATCAGCCAATATTTCTTCTATTTCACTTTCAGGTGCTGTATATTCAAGGCTTGCGCTTCTATCATACTCATGTTTGGGCAAAGCCTTTCTATCAACCTTGCCATTAGCATTTAGAGGTATCTTATCCAATTCTACATAATGTTGCGGAATCATATAATCAGGTAAGCTTGTTGCCAAAAACTCTTTTATTTCAGCAGTATACAAAATATTATTGGTGACAATATATGCACATAAATATTTGCTGCCCTGCTTGTCGGTAGAATCTATAACCACCGCTTCTCTTATATCTGGATGCTCTGATAATTTACTTTCAATTTCACCTAATTCAATTCGGAAGCCTCTAATTTTGACTTGATAATCCTTTCTGCCGAAGAAATCTATGGATCCATCTGGAAGCCAACGCCCAAGGTCTCCTGTTTTATATAATCTTACACTATGTTCTTTAATGAAGGGATCCTCCATAAAGGCTTGGGCTGTTCTTAGCTCATCATTTAAATAACCTCTGCCGACCCCAATACCAGAAACACAGATCTCGCCCTTTATGCCGATAGGGCACAAATTCATGTTTTCATCAACAATATAAATATTGAAATTTTGTACTGGTTTACCTATTGGCACTCTTTCCATATCAGCAGCTTTTTCAATTATGTGGTGGGTAATATCATCAGAAGCTTCTGTTGGTCCGTAGGCGTTTACCAGCTTGGTATTTGGATAAGTCTCAAACCACCTTTTAACCTGATTAGGTTTGACTATTTCTCCAGTTGTCAGTAAGTATTTGATGCTTGGCAGCTCTTTTCTTACTTCTTCCAGATAGTCTAAAATTACAGATAGATATGAAGGGACTACCTCCAGTATTGTAATTTTATCCTCAATTACTTTATTAATAAACTCATTAGGTTTTAGTACAATATCATCAGCGTAAATACATGTTTGACCACCAGCTATAATAGCAGCAAAGAATTGCCAAACTGAGATATCGAAGCAATGGGATGCATTTTGTGCTAATATGCTTGAATAATCAATATTTAAATCATTAATTTTGGCATACATATGATTCATCATCCCTATATGCTCAACCATTGCACCTTTTGGTTTTCCGGTTGAACCCGAGGTATAAATAACATATGCCAGCCCATTCATATCATTTTCCTTATTTAAGTTTGATACATCACAATTGCTTATGCTGTTATAATCTTCATCCAGTTTTACGATTCGCCCGTCATATTGTTCTTTAAAGGCTGTATCTATATAACTGCTTTCAGTAATCAGCATCACGGCTCCGGAATCCTTTAATATCCCGTCTATTCTCTCCAACGGATAGGATGGATCAAGAGGAATATAAGCCCCGCCAGCCTTCCAGATAGCCAGTATACTTATTACCATCTTGTCAGAACGCTCCATAAGGATTCCAACCCTCTGGTCTCTTCCTGCAATACTATTACTTATGAAGTGCGCCAGTTTATTGGATTGTTGATTTAACTCTTCAAAGCTTAACTTCTTATCCCCATAACTTATAGCTGTTGCAGCCGGACACTTGTCAGCATATTCCTCCACAAGTTGATATACCGTTTTATCCTTTGCAAAATCAACTGTGCTACTATTAAAGCCAATCAAAATTCTGTTAATTTCCTGCTGACTTAACATATTTATTTCAGTAAGCTTTTTCTCTGGGTTATTTACACCGTCTACTAAAATGTTGGTAAAGTGCTCTGCCATTCTTTCAATTGTATTTTGACTAAATAGATTAGTAGAATATTCAAATTCTATTTCTATTTCTTCATCATTCTCGACAGCAACAATTCTTAAATCCAGAAGTGCTACATTCTTTTTAAAGTAATAGGGCTTAAATACGATTCCCTCAATAGACAGCTCAGGAGCCTTCATATTTTGAAGAAGTAAAGCTGTATCGAACATTGGATTCCTGCTGGCATCTCTTTTAATTTGCAGTCTATTTATTAGTTCCTCAAATTGATAATCACTATTTGCATAAGCTTCTAAGCAAGTAGCCTTAACTTCCTCTAGAAGTTCAAGCAGCGTTTTACCTTTTTCAGGTGTGCATCTTAGAGGTAACGTAGTTATAAATGGTCCTATAATATTCTGCAAATCTATATGGGATCTGCCTGCAATTAATGTGCCAACTATAATATCTTCTTGACCTGTATACCTCATTAGAAGGGTGTTATATGCAGCTAGCAGCACCATGTGCAGTGTTACTCCCAGCTTTTTCTCTAGATACTTGATATTTTTAATCTTTTCTTTATCAATTTTTATATTTACAAAGTCACCCTCAAACTTCTGAATTACAGGACGAGGATAGTCTGTAGGCATGTCAAGAACAGGTAATTCTCCTTGGAACTTCTGTACCCAGTATTCCTCCTGTTTCTTTATAACACCGCCTTGCTTTTCATTATATTGCCATTGTGCATAATCCTTGTATTGAATTGCAAGCTGCGGCAATTCTTCGTCTCCATAGAAGGACATAAAATCTCTCACAAATATGTCATAGGAAGCTCCATCTGTAATAATATGGTGCATATCCATAAGCAGCATATGTTTTGTTTCATGGATTTTAATTAAACCTACCCTAAGCAAAGGCGCCTTAGATAAATCAAAAGGTCTTACGAAATTTTTTAATATTTCATCTATCGCTTCTTCATTAGCTATATGATATTCAATATTCATGGATACATTGTTATGTACCTTCTGCATTGGCTCATTGCCTATCATTTCAATAGATGTCCTTAGTATTTCGTGCCTGTCTATTACCATCTGGAAGGCAGTTTTGACCTTTTCTATATCTAAAGCTCCCTCCATGATGTCTGCCATCGGGTCATTATAAGCAGTACTGTCAGTATCCATACGAGTTAACGCATACATTCTGAATTGTGACGATGATAGTGGATAATATTCCTTTTCCTCTGCCAGCTCTATAGAAGCATAATTGCAAGTGCTGGCATTATTAACATATTCCGCTAGTCCTTTGATTGTAGGATTATTAAAGAACTGGGGAAGTGAAATTTCAACATTGAGCTCTTTGTGTATCTTTGAAATAACAGTTATAGCCTTTAATGAGTCTCCGCCTAACTCAAGGAAATCATCCTCTATACCTATTTGCCTTATTCTAAATAATCTTTCCCAGATATCTTCAAGGCGCTTTTCTAATAGTGTAGCTGGTGCTACATATAGGCTATGTAAATCAGGTCTATTATGATAAGTACTTACATCATTGTTATTGTCTTCATTTTCATTAAGTGACTCTAGATTTATCCATTGGTTGATTCTAAGCTGTAAGTCTCCAGGGGAATTCGCTATTCTATTTGCCTTGCCCCAAGCTAGAATACGCTCGAAAATCTTTATTCCTTCCTCTGGTTCCATTGACAACTCAGCTATGACTGTTCCTAAAGGTTTGTTGTTTTCTTCCTCACTCCAATATTTCCAATCACTCCAATTAACACATATCCATGGAGTATCCGTTTCATCACTGATGGATTGGACAAATGCATCCATGAATATATTAGAAGCAGCATAGGCTGTATATCCTAGTCCGCCTAATACTGTTGCTATGGATGACATTAGAAGACAAAAATCCAGTTCACGCTGATCTAATAGTCTTTTTAAATTTAAAAGTCCATAAATTTTTGCACTAAATTGGAGCTGGCAATCAGTCTTACTCAACTCATTTATAGTATTAAAGGACGGGCCTCCCAATATTCCGGCGCCATGAATTACACCATTTATGCTCCCAAAGCAAGCTTCTGCTTCACTGATTACCTTCTCCATGCTTGTATAGTCAGCTACATCTGCACTTGCAATTAATACTTTAGCCCCTATACTTTCAAGCTCCATTATTTTAGTAATTTTTTTACTAATTGCATCACTGGATCCATGTACTGACAGCCAGTTGTCCCAATCTTTTCTTTCAGGGAATTTTGAACGGCTAACCAGTACTAATCTAGCTTTTGATTTTCTAGCTAAATGCTCTGCTAAGATTAACCCAATGCCACCCGTGCCCCCAGTAATTAAATATACACCATTCTCACGCAAGCTTATTTTCTCAGTCTGGGGTTCTTCCAGTTTAATCTGCTGGAATTGCTGTATCCATCGGCAACCTCCACGGTAAGCCACAACCTTATCAATTATATCTGCTTGTAATTCTTCTAAAATATCTTCTATTAACTTATTCCTCTTTTTAGTACCTGCCGCAGGTATTGTTATATCAATACTCTGACAATTTAAATAGGGATATTCCTGAGGAATAACCATAGCTGGTCCCATAACTGTACTTTCAGCCGGATTTACTCTTTCATCACCTGTTATTCTATGCATATTATTCGTGATAATGGCAATTTGAATGTTTTCTTTTACTTTTTGCTTGCCAATTGCTTTAGCAGTATATAACAGACTGTAAAAGCCTAATTCTAATGCAGCTTCCACTTGCTTTTCTGTTATTTCAGTTTCTGATTCTTCGGATATACCCCATAAATGTAAAATTTGATGGGGAAGTCTGTCTTGTTGGCTTAATGTCGTAAATAAATTTTGATAATCTTCGCTAACTTCAGGATTGATAACGTAATAATTATTTTCAATTATTTGGAAGTGCTCACCAATAGCTACTGTAACAACATCTTTCCCCATATTCTTCAATTTAAGGATAAGCTCATCAGTTAAAGCAAGCTGGGTTGTGAAAACCAGCCACCTTTGTTTTTGCACTCTATCTGATGGATATGTTGTTATTGGCTTATTGCTCCATTGAGGTAAATAAAACCATTCCGATATATCATGTTTTTTATATAGTGAATTATTTTTTCTGCTTAAACCATTTTGTACCATCTCAAAGGGATTACCCTCCAGCCAGTACTTTTGACGTTCAAAGGAATACGTTGGTAATGGAATACGATACCTTATCTCTCCGTCATAATAACTCTTCCAGTCAACCTTAACCCCCAGCATCCATAAATTCGCCAGTTGATTTATGAGGAAAAACACATCAGATATTTCCTTTTGTGATGGTCTCAGTGTATTTAAAATTTTCTCTGGAGCATCATCCATAAATCGGTTTACTAAGGCTCTTAAGTCTCTTCCTGGTCCTATTTCGATAAATATAGGTTTATATTCCTCTAAGATTGTTTTTATACCGTCTGCAAATCTCACAGTTTCCTTCATATGTCTGACCCAATACATGGGATCAACGGCTTCTTCATCTTTTATCCATCTGCCTGTAATATTCGATATATAGGGTACTTGCGGCTTATTCAATTTAACACTTCTGACTTCATTCTCAAATGCTTCTATAATGGCATTCATCTCCGAAGAGTGAGAAGCTAAGGAAATCTTCACCCTCATACATAAGTATTTCTTACTCTTCATATAGCTTTCAAAACTACTTATAGCAGCTTCCCCACCTGCCACAATGCAAGAGTTTCCATTATCAACGGCAATGGTAATAATATAATTTTCTTTATTATAGATTTTGTTAAATTCCTCTATTAATATTTTCAGCTCATCTTCTGGCAAAGGAACACTTAGCATAGCTCCTTTAGGTAGTGTGCTCATAAGATTGCCCCTTGCCACAATTAACCGTAAAGCATCCTCTAGGGATAGTACGCCTGCTATATGAGCTGCAACATATTCACCAAAGCTGTAGCCAATCATTGCATCAGGTTTGAGACCCCATTTCATCAACAACTTTGCGATTGCATATTCTATAGCAAATACTAAAGGCTGCGCTATATCTGTACTATTTATTCTTTCCAAACTTTCTTCAGAAGCTGTTTCCGGATATAGTATTTCCTTCAGATCATATCCTTTTAAGCTTTTCAGAATCTCTAAACAATTGTTAAGTTCATTATGGAATACCAATTCTTTCTCATATAAGTCCCGTGCCATATTCACATATTGCGAACCTTGTCCAGGAAACATAAACACAATGCTTTGACCATCTTCTTGAAGAGAGCAGCTTTTTAACTTTCTATCATCTCTAGCTGACAATATCTCTATGGCTTCCCTTGTATCCCGGCAAACAATAGCTTTTCTATGTCTGAATTCTCTTCGCCCGACTTGCAGGGTATACGCGGCATCAGCCAGATTAATAGAAGAATTTCTTTCTAGATAGTTCTTCAAATCCTCTGTTATTCTTTCCATTGCACCTTCTGTTTTAGAGGACAGCATTATTATTTTCCACTCCCTAGTATCAGAGGATTCTTCAACTGCTGGTGCTTCTTCTAAAACAACATGGGCATTAGTTCCGCCGATTCCAAAAGAGCTGACCCCTGCTCTAAGAGGGTACTGCTCATTATACCATTGAGTCAGCTTAGTATTTACTACGAAGGGACTATTTTCAAAATCAATTTCCTGATTAGGTGTATCGTAGTTTATACTAGGTGGTATCAATCGGTTTTTGAGAGCTAAGCTTGCTTTAATAAAACCGGCTACTCCTGAAGCACACATAAGATGTCCCATATTAGACTTGACTGTCCCGATCCTGCAAAAACCTTTTTTGTCAGTATTGAAGGCTTGCTTCAAGGCTTTTATTTCAATTGGGTCTCCCAGTTTAGTAGCTGTTCCATGGGCCTCAATATAGGAAACTGTTTCCGGCTCTATATTCGCCATCCTTTGGGCAGTCCTTATTACCTCTATTTGCCCCTTAACACTTGGAGAAGTATACCCTACTTTTCTATTTCCATCATTGTTGGTTGCTGAGCCTTTAACAACAGCGTAAATATTATCACCATCTTTAATGGCAGCTTTCAAAGGTTTTAGTACAACAACTCCCGCTCCGTTGGCAAACACCATACCATCGCCCTTTGCATCAAAGCTTCTACAATGACCGTCCGACGAAAAAAGCATACCCTCTTGATATGTATAACCTGACTTATTAGGTAGAGTTATGGTAATCCCCCCTGCCAATGCCATATCACAATGTCCGTTCCAGATAGCTTGACAGGCTGAATCTATAGCCACCAGAGATGTGGAACACCCGGTAAAAATTGTTACACTGGGGCCCTTGAGGTTTAATTTATAAGATACTTTTGTACTTAATGAATCTTTATCATTTAAAATTGCTGTTGAAAATTGCCCCGCAGCATCTCTAGCTTCCGTCATAGTTGTAAGCACTTCCCAATAAAGATTCGGGGTTGCTCCTGCATACATACCAATTAAGCCTTCGTAATTTTCCGGATTGTATCCTGCATTCTCCAGAGCTGCCCATGAGCATTCATGGAATATTCTAATCTGAGGATCCATCATCTCAACATCTTGTGGAGAATAGTCAAAGAAAGTCGCATCAAAATACTCAATATCTTCCATAAAACCTTTAGCTTTTACATAATTGGGATTCCTTAAAGTCTCTGAGCTAATACCAGCTTCAATTAACTCTTCCTCTGTAAAAAATCTGATTGACTCTTTCCCGTCTATCAGGTTTGTCCAAAACTCTTCCACATTTTTTGCCCCGGGGAATCTTCCTGCCATTCCAATAACAGCAATATCACAACTCTCCGCTCTTCCTATGGGCTCCATCCTTACGTCTTCAGCAAGTTCCATATCTTCTTGACTTAAGTGCTTTGCCAAGGAAGTGATATTGGGGTATTCAAACATAACTTCAAGGGAAATATGTCTTCCAAGGGCTTGTATTAATTTGGTATTAATCTGAATAATATCTAGGGATGTTGCTCCCAATTCAAAAAAACTACTGTTTTTACTAACATAATCAACCCGATAAAAGTCTTTCCAAATCCCCGTAATAAGTTCCTCTATTGCTTTGGAGTTTAGCACTTTGCCAGCATTAGAACTTTCAAGGATACTTGCATTAATATTTTGAAAGGCTTCTAGCCTTACCCATTGATTATACCGAGCCATCAGATCCCCTGCGGAAATAACAACCTGACTGTATTCCTTATTCAATGACAGTATGCATTGAAAGGTTCTTACTCCCTCTTCTGGAGTCATTTCAACTCTCTCAAGACTTTCTCCAAAAGCCAGCTTCTGTACAGCTTTTTCGGTGTACTGCCAATCTCCCCAATTTACACTTATCCATTTCTTGGGATTATGGTAACTATATTTTTCTGCAAAAGCATCCAAAAACAAGTTGGCAGCCGCATAGGCAACATGACCCAAGCCCCCTAGAATAGGAGATAATGAAGAAACTAAAATACAAAAATCCAGCTGCTTTTCTTTGATCAAGTCATTTAATATCTGCAATCCACCGATTTTGGGGTTAAACTGTTCTAAGCTTTCCTCTCTGCTTATACTTTCCATCATGCATTGAGCAGAGCGGGTTCTAAGGATACCAGCTCCATGAATAATTCCATTGATACTTCCATATTTCTCTTCTGCTCTTAATAAAGCCGCTTCCATTTGCTGCGGATCAGCCACATCTGCTTTGATTACTAAAACATCTGCTCCCAGCTCTTCCAGTTTTAATACCTTTTTAATTTTGATTTTTAAGTCATCTTCATCGGCAAGATTATCCAAATAGCTTTGCCACTCACTTCTGGGGGGTAGTTGTGTTCTGCCTAATAAAATCAGCCTTCCTTTAACTGCCTTTGCCAGATATTCCGCCAGCTTAAACCCTACTCCTCCCAAGCCTCCAGTAATTAAATAAACTCCCTTATCTTTTAATTGAGGTACAGCTTCTTCAGGTGAAAGCTCAAGGGTTTTTCTTATGGCATCCTTCTGTAAGTTTTCATAGGTCTTAATCCATCTTTGCTCTCCTCTATATGCTATCTCTGTATCTTTATTACTTTGTAAAAGTTCATAGTATAATTTTTCAAATAACCTAGTATTTATGCTTCCATTTCCAATATCAATGCTGCGGCAAGTAATACCTATCTTCTCCTGGGGTAATATCTTGCAGGGTGCAAGCAGCATTGTCTGCTCCGGATGTATAATATCTTCCTTCTTTATTCTATAGATATTATTGGTAATAACAGCAATATCTAGTTTCTCTAAAATGTCTTGCTTTACAATTCCCTTGGACATATTTATCAGGCTATAATAGCCATACTCCAATAACTCTTCTCCCAACTGCTCCTGACTTATACTACAGAAGTGAGCTATTCTTTTAGGGAATTTATCTCTCGATATAA
>CALGKJ010000057.1 GCA_937930535.1 uncultured Clostridia bacterium | reverse complement strand
ATAATTCAAGGGGATTTATAATAAGCCGTATAGCTCTTGTCGTTAAATATGGTATAATAATGTAAGCTCCAACTAAGACAGCAAATAGTCAAAGCATGTATGAAAATCCTCAGATTAAGTATATAATAGATGATAACAGTAAAGACAATGCAAAAAACTATACATTTGACAAAACATAATCTTATAGATATAATGCTAATAATTTGACATTATTATTTGACAAGCTGAGGATGAAAAACTGTAAAGCTAATAATAAATTTAAATAAATTAATATTAAGGGATAAGGAGTGCTAGTAGTATGAGATTAAAAAGCAGCTATTTTTACACAATGAAGGAAAATGTCAGTGATGAGGAAACCGTCAGCGGAAACCTTCTCACAAGAAGCGGAATGATAAAGAAAAGCTCAGCAGGTATATACATACTTTTACCGTTAGGACTAAGAGTTATAAGAAAAATAGAAGCAATTATAAAAGAAGAGATGGAAAATATAAACTGTACTGAGCTGTTAATGCCAAGCTTGCTGCCAGAAGATGTATTTATCAAATCTGGACGTAGAGATAATTTTGGTAAAAACATGTTTGCGCTTAAGGATAGAAATGAGAAAAGCTATGTTTTAGGACCAAGCCATGAGGAAATGTTCACTATAGCAGCAAATATGAAAATAAAATCCTATAAGGATCTTCCAATAAATCTATACCAGCTTCAAACAAAATACAGAGATGAGCCAAGACCAAGATTCGGGCTGGTAAGATTGAGAGAATTTATAATGAAGGATGCCTATTCCTTCGATAAAGACTTAGACGGACTTGATGTATCCTATCAAAATATGTATAAGGCTTACTGCAATATCTTTGACAGACTAGGCTTAAACTACACAGTAGTTAAAGCTGACACAGGACTTATGGGAGGCTTCTTATCCGAAGAATTCCAAGCATTAACTGAAATAGGAGAGGATTTATTGGTTGTGTGTGAGCACTGCAAATATTCCTCCAACATAGAAATAGCTACATGTGTTGATGTTGCTGTAGAGAACAATGAAGCACATAAGGAAAAGGAGCTTGTACATACTCCAAACTCCAGAACCATAGAAGAGGTATCAAAAACCTTAAATGAGGAAGCTGGAAAATTCGTAAAAACCCTTATTTATAAAGCTGATAACAGCTTTTTGGCTTGTCTGGTAAGAGGCGATAGAGAGCTTAATGAAGTTAAGCTTAAGAAGCTTCTTAATATACAAAGCTTGGAAATGGCAAGCAAGGAAGATGTAAGAAATATTACTGGAGCTGATGTGGGCTTTGCTGGACCAATTGACTTAAATATAACAGTTGTAATAGACAACGAAGTAACTCACATGAAAAACTTTATAGTAGGTGCCAATAAGACAGACTACCACTACAAAAACGTTAATCTGTCCGACTTTAAATACAAGCTGGCGGCTGACATAAGAAATATTACAGAAGCAGATCCATGCCCAGTCTGCGGTAAAAACATAGTATTCAAAAAAGGTATCGAGGTTGGAAACATATTCAAATACGGCTCAAAATACTCGGAAAGCATGGGATTATACTACGCTGATTCCAACAGCAGTCAGATACCTGTATCCATGGGAGCTTATGGTATAGGAGTAGAAAGATGTCTGGCAGCCGTAGTAGAGCAAAGCAATGACGAAAAGGGTATTATCTGGCCTATGAACATTGCGCCATTCAAGGCGTGTATAGTAATTGCAAATACAAGCAATGAAAGGCAAGTAGAAGTAGCAGAGGAAATATACAATAAATTAACTGCAAAGGGTATAGACGTACTGTTAGACGATAGAGACGAAAGAATCGGAGTAAAGCTTAATGATATGGACTTGATAGGTATTCCAATAAGAATTCTGGTTGGTAAAAATATCCAAAACAATATTGTGGAGCTGAAATACAGAAATCAAAAGGATTTTATTGAATTGCAGTATCCAAACGGCTTGGATGAAATGAATTTTTAAATAATATATAGGGAGCATCAATCAGATGCTCCCTAATTTTATTTTTCAAATAATTTCTTTAATAAGTTGTTGGACATAATATAGTCAGACTCATCTATTGCTTTTACAGCTCTTTCATAGTTTTCTCGGCAAAGGGATAAATCTACAG
Organism: uncultured Clostridia bacterium; assembly: GCA_937930535.1. Taxonomy (GTDB): domain Bacteria; phylum Bacillota; class Clostridia; order Lutisporales; family Lutisporaceae; genus CALGKJ01. Next base: position 35,083 of record CALGKJ010000057.1, on the reverse strand, counting down.
GCGTTCTTGTCTCAAGATACCAAGCTCTGCTATGCTCGAAAACACCGTCTCCCGCCATTACAAAGAATTTCTCATCGTCAATAAAAGAGCCTTTAGCCAAATAGCTTTGAAGTGCCATAAAGCCTTTTTCTGCATTATTCAAATCTTGTCCGAAAAAGTTTATTCTGCTTTCTTGTATGCCTAGAAGATTAAGCATAGTAGGAAGAAAATCTATATGACCGCCAACTATTGAGTTGGTCTCTGCTATATCCGAACCAGGAACATGTATTATCAAAGGTATATTAAACATCTCATCAAAATCATAATCATAACCAAGCAGTTCGCTCATAGCCTTCTTTTCCGGCAGCTCTGTGCTGTTGATTCCGTGATGATCGCCGTATAATACAATTATTGAATCATCATACAGATTATTGCTTTTAAGAAGCTCAATAAATTCTCCAATACAAGCATCAACATAATTGACTGATTGCAGGTAGTTGCCGATAAGTAAACCATCATGCTCTTTCAGCAGTTCTATTTTTTTATGTTCATCCGGCATAGTATAAGGATGATGGCTGGTAAGTGTAATCAGGAATCCATAAAAGGGCTGCTTTAGACCTTTCAAACGTTCTGCTGTTTGTCTGAAAAAAGAGCCGTCACTTAATCCCCAGCCGATAATCTCGTCATTGTCAAACTCATTGAGACTTGTAAACTGGTCAAAGCCTAAGTTGGGATATATCTCCTGCCTGTTCCAGAAATCAGGCTTATATCCATGAAAAGCATTAGTAGAATAACCAAGCTCCTTTAATATCTTTGGAAAGCTCAAAAAAGAGTTATTAGAGTATTTCTTGTATACAGGAGCTTCCATAGAGCTGTATATGGAATTTTGTACTGCAAATTCAGCATCTGAAGTACCGCCTATGCCTGTAAGCTGGTAGTAGTTATCAAAATATATAGAGTCCTTATTAATCAGTTTATTAAGATTAGGAGTAAGCTCCTGATTGTTGTAATATCTATTTATGAGAAAATTCTGGAAGGATTCAATTTGTATAATAATTACATTCTTATCCTTTGCCAGTCCAAAGTACTTTGAATTTTCATCAGGTATGGAGGTATTATTAAAGACGCTTATACTTTCACCTATGGATGGATCTATCTTCTTTTCAACCCCTAAACTTGCAAACTGCTTTATGTGAAAATGCACTAACCCAAACTCATTAAAAATCTGAAAATCGTTTTTGCTGTCTCTTGCAGTAACATCAACAGTCAGTACCAATGCCAATGCTAATACTAAAGCTGCGGCAGTATAGTATTTGGTTTTTGCGGGTTTTGCTTCTGCCTGCTTGCTGCTCAACAGGTGATGCAGTATTAAAACAGGAATATCCAGAAATAACAATATATATTTATAATCAAATAAATGCTTTATACTGCTTTTAATTGAAGGAATATTATCTATTAATCCCAATTGGCTGGCAGATGGCAAAACTTGAAAATGCTTGTAATACATAATATCCGCAAGTACAACTATACCGAATACCAAAGGGAGGATTAGTCTTAAAGTAAATACCCTCCTAAATAGAAAAAAGTTGATGATAGTATAGATAGAAAGCAGTATTAATATAGTCCTGATAGATGCAGCAACCAAACTGCTGGGTGTATATGTATACTTGTACAGCATTAAAATTTTGCAAAATGTAAACAGCGTCATAAGTGCAATCTGAACTACGATGTATTCACGTTTCAATGTATCTTTCATTATATACTCCTTTAAAACTGATAATTATATAAAATATATATAGATAACCAACTCTAAAACTCAAAATACTTTTCGTTAAGAGTTGATAATCTCTTTGTGAGAAACAATCGGAAAAATTCAATTTTGAAATTGTTTCTCTATAGTATTATACTATAATTTTATATATTCTTGCTTAAATGAAAAAATCCTTTTATTATTTTATAAATGAAAGTGTATAATTTAGGTTATTTAAAAATTTTATGGACATTGTGGCACAGCATCAAGCTGAAACCGCAGAAAGCCTGTATAATACTGTCCAGATATTTAAAACAGACTAGCCATAGCTACGAAATATGCTTCCTATCAATAAAGCTACTATTAACTTTCGGTATATGATAAAATTTGTATGGTATACTGAAAGTTGTTTGGATAAAAAATGGATTAACACAAATTAAGTTTACGAATTAACAATTATTTCATAAATACCATATAAAATACAAAGGATTTATTAAAATAATAGAGAATAAAGATAGCAAAAGAAGTATACAGTATAAGATAGATGGTAATATTTTTTACAAGGGGGCTAAACGATGCAAAAAGTAGCTGAAAGATTTCTAAGGTATGTAAGCTTCGATACCACAAGTGATGAGACTTCGGAAGCAGTTCCAAGCACCTCGGGACAAATGATGCTGGCAAAGGAGCTGGTAAGAGAACTTAAAGAAATGGGACTACAGGATGCACATGTAGATGAAAATGGCTATGTAATGGCTACATTGCCTGCAAATACAGATAAACCTATACCAACCATAGGCTTTGTTGCTCATATGGATACAAGTGCCGATGCAAGCGGGGCGAACATAAAGCCTAAAATAATTTATAACTATAACGGAGAAGATATACTTATCAACGAGGATTTAAATATATTCCTTACCACAGAGGAGCATCCAGATTTAAAGAAATATATAGGCAACGACATAATAACTACAGATGGAACTACACTGCTGGGAGCTGACAACAAAGCAGGCATAGCAGAAATAATTACAGCAGTTGAATATATGATAAATCATCCCGAAATACCACATGGAACTATACGTCTAGGCTTTACCCCTGATGAAGAAATATCAAGGGGAGCTGACCATTTTGATGTAAAGAAATTTAATGCAGACTTTGCATATACTATAGACGGCGGAGAAATAGGAGAGCTTGAGTATGAAAGCTTTAATGCCGCAAGAGCAAATGTAACAGTAAATGGAAAGAATTTTCATCCTGGCAAAGCTAAAAATAAAATGAAGAACTCAATGTCCATTGCAATGGAATTGCACGAAATGCTTCCATATGCAGAGAGACCCGAATATACAGAAGGCTATGAGGGTTATTTCCACCTTAACCAAATAAGCGGCAGGGTAGAAACTACCTCAATGGTATATCTGATAAGAGACTTTGACAGAGCCAAATTTGAAAATAGAAAAGCAAGATTTGAAAAAATAGCAGCGTATCTTAATGACAAGTACGGAGAAGGAACAATAGAGCTTACGCTAGTAGATCAGTACTTCAACATGAGAGAAAAAATCGAAGAGGTTATGCATATCGTAGAGACTGCCAAAAAAGCAATGGAGGAGGTTGGAGTAACTCCTATTATCAGAGCAATAAGAGGAGGAACAGACGGCTCCAGACTCTCATTTATGGGTCTATGTACACCAAATATTTTTACCGGCGGACACAACTATCATGGCAGATTCGAGTACATACCAATAAACTCAATGGAAAAAGCAGTTGAGGTGATACTTAAGCTGGTGGATCTATATAGCAGCCAAGCTTAGAATATAAATTATTTCAAATATAAAAAGAATCCTGAAAAACAGGATTCTTTTTATATTTGAAATAATTTGCATTAATACCAGCCTCTAGCCTTCATAGCCGCTGCAACTCTTTTTACAGAATGCATATACGCGGCATTTCTCATAGTAACATCAAACTTTTCCATTATGCTCCATACATCATCAAAGGCTTTAACCATCAGCTTTTCTTCCTTTTCTGCCACTTCCTTTTCAGTCCAGTAATAGCCCATAAGGTTTTGCACCCACTCAAAGTAGGATACTGTAACGCCTCCTGCATTAGCCAATATATCAGGCACTACAGTAATGTCCTTAGCTGCTATTATACAGTCTGCGGCAGGAGTAATAGGACCATTCGCACCTTCTACTATTATTTTAGCATTTATAGTGTCTGCTATATCTACAGTTATAGCGTTTTCAAGAGCTGCGGGGGCTAAAATATCCACCTGTAATGACCAGAACTCATCATATGTGATTTCTTTGCTTCCGGGAAAGCCTTTTATTGTATTATTAGCATTTTTATATTCGATAAGCTTTCTTGGATCTATACCGTCCTCTTTATAAATTATTGCATCTGACTCAGCTATAGCAATTATTCTTGCACCAAAGCGATGTGCATTAATAGCTGTAAAGCTGCCAACATTGCCGAAGCCCTGTACTGCCATTGATGCGCCGTGTATGTTGATGCGAAGCTTCTTGCAGGCTTCCCTTGCAGCTATGGCTACTCCAAAGCCTGTTGCAGCATTTCTGCCGAGAGAACCGCCAAACTCCAGAGGCTTTCCAGTTATTACTCCTGCTGCATTGTGTCCAATAATCTTATTATACTCGTCCGCCATCCAGCCCATAATCTTTGAATTTGTATTAACATCAGGAGCAGGAATATCAACCTTTTCACCGATCAATTTGTGTATAGCCTGTATATAGCCCCTGCTTAGTCTTTCAAGCTCACCCTCTGACAAGGTCTTGGGATCAACCACTACGCCGCCTTTTCCACCGCCGTATGGGAGGCCTATAACTGAGCATTTAAAGGTCATCCACAAGGATAAAGCCTTTACCTCGTCCAGTGTAACATCGGGATGAAATCTTATTCCTCCTTTTGTAGGACCGACAGAATCATTATGCTGTGATCGGAAGCCCTTAAAAACCTTGACACTGCCATTATCCATTTTTACCGGTATGGATACCTCGATAACCTTTAGGGGTTCACTGAGAATTTCATATATTTGAGGTTCAGCACCAAGCTTTTCACATGCCTCCTTTAACTGTTTTCGAGCGTTTTCAAAAGGATTTAAGTTTTCTTTTACCATATCATAACCTCCCAATTAAAATAATTACGATATTTGCTAAACTATATTATAGGGAAGCAACCATAAAACTTAACTTATTCATGGGTTAGTTATTGCCTCCCTTCTAGGTTTTTAGCCTGGTATAATTTAAGTTTTAAACTAAAAACCCTATATTCACATAAATTATTTTTTTACAACCTGCACTACAGAAGCTGCTTTGTTGCAGGCTTGAAATATACTATAAATACATTATAAAATAACTTTATATGCAAGTCTATTTATTTATAGGCAGTAAGCTTTTATAAATCTATTTTCAAAATATTTAAACAAAAAAGCTATTGACAGAAAAGTATATATGCAATATAATAAATTTTAATTTGTAACCTTAGTTAACAATAAAAAAATAAATAACATGCTCTTATCAAGAGAGGCAGAGGGATCGGCCCGATGAAGCCCGGCAACCACGTTCATTTACGATGGTGCTAATTCCGCCAGTACTATATACGTTAGGTTTAGTACTGAGAGATGAGAGAGGATATTGATATTATTATATATCTATGAACCTCTTTCATTGAAAGAGGTTTGTTGTTTTTTGCAGAAGGGAAGTGATAAATGTGTATATAAAGCCCTCGTACATGCTTATTGTATACATATATATGGCGGTTAATACTTAAAGATAAACAACTACATAATTAAAGCTTTCCAGTTGTTTATCTTTAAAGTGATGCCGTAGGAAAGGAGACCACAAAGGTGATAAGAATAGAAGGCTTAAGCAAAAGCTTTGTTGATAAAGGCGGAGCTGTTCATGCACTAAAGGAAATCAATCTAACAATAGCAAATGGAAATATCTATGGAATTATTGGTCTGAGCGGTGCAGGTAAATCCACGCTCATACGCTGTATTAACAGACTGGAGGAGCCTACCTCCGGCAGTATTTATATAGATGGACAAGACGTAACCAAGCTGGATAATGAGCAGTTGAACAGCTTAAGAAGAAAAATAGGCATGATATTTCAGCACTTTAATCTGCTTAACCGCAGGAGCTGCTATAAAAATATTGCATTTCCTCTGGAAATCGCAGGCTATGATAAAAGCACTATAGATAAAAGAGTAGATGAGCTTTTGGAGCTGGTTGGGCTTAAAGACAAAAAGTATAGCTATCCAAGCCAGCTTAGCGGTGGACAAAAGCAAAGGGTAGCCATAGCCAGAGCTTTGGCGGCAAAGGCTGAAATACTTCTTTGTGATGAGGCAACCTCTGCTTTAGACCCAGACACTACAAAATCAATACTAAGGCTGTTAAAGGATATCAATACAGAATTAAATATTACAGTAGTGCTTATTACCCATCAAATGGAGGTAGTTAAGGAAATATGCAATAAGGTTGCAGTTATCTCAGAAGGTGGAATAGTGGAGCAGGGAAACACCTTTGATATTTTTTCCAAGCCCAGACATGCTGTAACCAAGAAATTCTTGAAGGCAGAAGGGACAAGCCCTGAGCTTATAGGCATTGACAAAAGCAAATATACAAAGCTTCTGAATATTACCTTTTTAGAAGAAAATGCATACCAGCCTATTATATCGGATATGGTAAAAAGTACAAATGCCAGGGTCAATATAATATCAGGGCATATAAGCAGTGTGCAGGGAAAGCCCTACGGAAATCTAGTTATTGATTTAGACGGTGATGCCCTGACTATAGAAAACGCCTTGCAATATTTAAAAAATAATAATCTATGCTTTGAGGAGATTGATCTAAGTGAGTGAGCTATTTAACATTTTCAACAAGCTGTTTCAACTAATGCCGAAGCCTTTTATGGAAACTATTTATATGGTTCTGCTGTCTGCAATATTCTCAGTAACTTTTGGCATACCCTTGGGAATAGTCACAGCTATTTCAGAGGAAGGACATATATGGCAGCATAAAAAGCTAAACAGAATACTGAATATATTGATTAATATTACTAGATCCCTGCCATTTATAATACTTATGATAGCTGTTTTTCCCCTTAGCAAGCTGATTGTAGGCAAAAGAATAGGAACAACAGCGGCAATCGTACCTTTGACTATAGCCGCAATACCATTTGTTGCAAGGCTGGTTGAAGGCTCAGTAAAGGAGCTGTCATGGGGAATTATCGAAGCGGCACTGTCAATGGGGACAAATACCAGACAGCTTGTTTTTAAGGTAATAATACCCGAGGCATTTCCTTCTATTATATCAGGCATCACTCTGACAATAATCAACCTTATAAGCTATTCGGCAATGGCAGGAGCTATAGGCGGAGGAGGGCTGGGAGATCTGGCAATAAGGTTTGGATATCAGGGCTTTCAGCAGGATGTCTTAATAGCAACAGTTATAGTACTGGTGCTGATAGTTCAATTGGTACAATATCTTGGGAACACAGTATACAAGAATTTGCTGAGATAGCAGTATAAACAATATAAATTTAATATGAAGACAAAGCTGAGTATATCGACTCAGAAAAAGATTAGGAGGAAAAATAATGAAAAAAATAACAGCAATTATGTTAATTCTATCACTAATACTAACAGTACTTACAGGGTGCGGCACAAAGGACACCCAAGCTGGAGCTGCAAAGGAAGCAGTTATAAAAGTAGGGGCTACTCCAATACCCCATGCAGAGATCTTGAGCTTTATTAAGCCGCTATTGGAAAAACAAAACATTAAGCTGGAGATCGTTGAGTTTCAGGACTATGTACAGCCAAACACAGCTCTAGCTGATAAAGAGCTTGATGCAAATTTCTTTCAGCATCAGCCTTATCTGGACAACTTTAATAAAGAAAGAAACCTTAGTCTTGTTTCAGCAGGAAAAGTACACGTAGAACCATTAGGACTATACTCAAAGAAATTCAAGCAGCTAAGCGAACTAAAATCTGGAGCAGCTATTGCTATACCTAACGATCCTACAAATGCTGCCAGAGCATTACTGCTGCTACAGGAAAATGGAATAATAAAGCTAAAAGCAGGTGTAGGTATCCAAGCAACAGAAAAGGATATAACAGAAAACCACAAAAACCTGAAAATACAACTGGTTGAAGCCGCACAGCTTCCAAGAGTATTAGACGACGTAGACGCAGCAGTAATAAACACAAACTATGCACTGCCAGCAAACCTTAACCCAGTAAAGGATGCAATAATAATAGAAGGAAAAGAATCACCCTATGCCAATATACTTGTAGTAAGAAAGGGTGACGAGCAAAAGGCAGAGATAAAAGCTCTTATAAAGCTTCTAAACAGTGAGGAAGTACGGAAGTTTATAGAGGACAAGTATCAGGGGGCTATTGTTACTGCTTTTTAGTGAAAAATATAAAGGGCTTTAGATCTTGCTATTATTGCCATGAAGGATGGCAAAATCTCCGCCTTAGCAATTATTACCCTAATTGCTGATAAGGCGGAGATTTTTTGGTTATTGACGATAAAATACTATACCCTACTCTATGTAGTTTATGTTACCTGTAATTGTGTAATTAAATGATTGACAATGAAATATTTAATATATAATATATAATTATGGATTCCATAAATATCAAATAATGTATTATGTGTACACACAATGTAAATTTTGTTACCATAAATAATGGAGGTTAAAAATGAAAAAAGTATTGAACAATTCAAAACTCTATTTTCTTGCAGTTATGTTAATTTCTATATCGCTTTTAATACCTAGTATAACAGTATATTCAGCAATTGATAAAGGTGAGCTTATATATAATAATGAAAGTGGTAGTGCTAGAGGAAAAGTAGTTGATATGGATACAAATTCAGTGATACCAAACGCGGAGATAAGCATAAATGAACTAGATATATGTATAAATACAGATGAGAATGGTGAATTTTCTATTAGTGGGTTACCCATAGGACAATATACATGGGAGGTAAAAGCTAAGGGCTATGGAAAAACTACTTTTGAGGCATATCCAATAGGATATTTAGGAGCAACTATATTTGCATTTCCAGTAACCAAGGATAAAAAAGGATATTACTCAAAGCACGAAATTTGCGAAAGCTCATATAATGATGTTGAAACTCATAAACACGAAAAAAATCACAAAGAAAAAATGGATATACCAAACTATGCAGTGCCCCAAGAACCTCCTGTTATACCCTCTACATTAAAGATTTATTATAACAGCCAGATAAGCAGTATTGCGTTAGACACATATTTGAAGAATGTAGTTCCAAATGAGATAAATCCCTTAAATCCCCTTTATAAGAATATGACTGATGCACAAAAGCTAAATATGTTAAAAGCACAGGCTATAGCGGCAAGAAGCTATGCTGTATATCATTATTATAAAAAAGATCGCCATTCGGGTCAGGGATATGATTGTTGTAGCGGTCAGCACTGTCAGGTTTATAATCCTAATGTCGAGTATGAAATATCTACCCAAGCAGTCAATGAGACATCTAAGAAAATACTAATTTATGTTAAAGACAGCTACAATTGGATATATGAGTATGTTGATGCAGCTTTTTTTGCTTCGTGCAAGGGACAGACTAAAAATTCCGAAGACGTTTGGGGAGGGTATTTGCCATATTTAAGAAGTACTACATGTCCATATGATATACGTCCAACATACGAGACTAATCATGGTCTAGGCATGTGTCAAGATGGAGCTGCAGGGTATGCTCTCAATAATTTTTCACATATGAGTATATTAACACATTATTATACGGGAGTTAAAATTATCGATGGTCAATACTAATAAAAATCGTTACGTTATATTAAAAGTAGCTGTTATTCTATTAATATTAGCTTGTTTGGTTGTGGGGGTATATAAAGCATTTTACTCTTTTAATCAACAAAAAGGTTTAATCAAGGTTGAGGTATATGATGAATTGACCAATGCAGTTATTGATAATGCTAATTTAATCATAATAGAGACGGAAGAAGTCTATAAGACAGATAAAGATGGATCGGTTGTACTTTCACTAAATTATAGACCAAATGTTCCAAAAGAGACTATTGGATATACTATGATAATAACAAAGCCGGATTATTTACCTTTAGTTATTTATAATATAAAGGCTTATCCAACTAGCGATATAAATTCAGCACCGGTGTATAGATTTCCCTTAAAATTACCTGAGAAATTTAGCAATACAACATACGATGTAAATTTCTTACCTTTTTCTACGATTGAGATGGAAGATATAATAAACTACTATACAAAGCTAGTAAAAGAATAGGAGTGCTGTACGAAACGATGTACTGTACATCACTGATACAGACTTGACAATACATTTATAGTTATATCTTGGGCGTCAACTTAAGCCATGTTATACCAAGGTAAAAATTACATTTGTAAAAACATGAAAAATGGGAATCTCAAAGTGAACTACCAAATCACAAATGAGAGATTCCCTTTAATTAACTTTATCGCTTATTATACTGCTTATTAAGTTTTTTGGTAATCATGAAGGATGGCAAAGCAGTAGAAATAGGAAGCTTTGATGAACTAATAGAAAATAAGGGTTATTTCTACAGCTTGTACTCGATACAATAGGTATAGTAAGCTGTAGGCGTGATATAACAATAAAGGGAAGGACTATATTACTATAGTATCCTTCCCTTTATTGTTATATCACTAATCTTATAATCTAATCTCATACTTAGGTGCAGTACTTTTGCCGTATGGATCAGAACAATCCGCTGCAAATGTATTAATCGTGGCTGATATTAACAAAATACCAGCTAGTAGTATCGCAAATATGGGTTTACTTATCTTTTTCATTGTATATCTCCTTAGTCATTCCGCACTATTCCATACTTAGGTGCAGAACTTTTGCCAATTGGATCAGAACAATCCGTTGCAAATGTATTAATCGTGGCTGATAATAACAAAATACCAGCTAGTAATATTACAAATATGGGTTTACTCAGCTTTTTCATTGTATAACCCCCTAGATAGTCGTTTGATTTTCATTGAAGTATAGCCAGCACATTCTGCCAGACCTTTATTATAACCATAGTTGGTAGATGCGTCTATAAGCTCCATTATAACATCATGCAGTTTCTCTAGGCAAGGTATATAGTCCATGCATTTTATAAAATTATTTATTCCATGTAAAATATCTGGTTTACTGTACACTATCTTACCCTTTGTACTTAGCAGCAGATTTAAAAACTTCATATAGGCTTCCATATCGCCCATTTTCATTTCTATCTCGGCTTGTGTTGATATAACCATCAAGTGCTTACCCAAATCGTTTTCTTTCTCTGATATCTCAAGAGCCTTCTCGACATTTGCAAGTCCAGTTTGGTACTGCTTTTTGCACTTATATACCTCAGCTATATTATTATAGATTGAGGCTTTTACTAATATTCTTGAATCATCAGTAAAGTTTAGGGCATCCTGATAATATTCTAGTGCATTAGTGTATTGCTTTTGATGCTTATAGGTTAGACCTATATTGGCAATGGCACCAGATTTTTGATAATTTTTATCCCCGCAATCCTTAGCAAGTATAAAAAGATCTCTGGCATCTTCAAATTTTTCCTTATGCATATAGTAAATGCCTTTCCAATAATAATAAAAGAACAGAGTGTTGTTATCCAGCTTTTTCTTATGCAGACGCACCAAATCTCCTGCATATTTATATTTAGGTTCTGCCCTATCCATTAAATTTTCTCTTACCAAATCATCGGCAAGCTCGGATAAAAAGAAAACCTTTCTGTTCATATCGTAATTTTGCAATAAGCCTAATGCAAATTCATAAAACTCAACACAGAAGTTTATTTTGTTTATATTAAAGGAATTTCTGGCTCTTGCTCTGTAAAGCATTGCCGCTTCTGTTGTCATATCCTCTTTTTTGCACAGCTCAAGCAGATAATCAAAGGTCTGCTGATCATCCTCATGATCGTACTTACTTATATTGTCATATATTCTTTGCACATGTCTTTTTATTTGTTTTTGAGGTTCTTCATAAAGGGAGGTATAATCAGTATTTAAAATTAAAGTTATTTTGGATCTAAAGGTATCAGAGATTATTACTTGTCTGCCGAGATAATTAATCAGTGTATTATATTTTTTGGTAATGTCGCTATGAGCTTCGTAAAACTTTTCTACAGTACCATACCTTTGCTCAATAGCCTTTCGTATTTGCGGACCTTCACCTACCATTTTTACATCCTCTAGTGTCAACTTGCTCATATTCTTCTTATCCTCCGTTAAAGCTATGGTAATATTATAGCATTTTATGAAAACATTTACAAGGAATTGCAGCTGGCGTTACTACTCAAGTCAAGGATGTTTTTTCCGGCTTTGAGGTTATAAAAAAGATAAAGGAAGCATCTCAAGCAAGATGCTTCCTTTATCTTTTTCACGGCTAATATGTACTAATAAGTAAACTGATCCGTTACGTCATACTCATAGCTTATAGCAGCACTGACGTTTGTCATTGTGGACTTTGCTGTTGCCTTTGCATTGTATTTAAAATTCCATCTTTGAGCCACTCGCAGTTGATCTGCCAGAGAAATAGTATATGAGCCGCTGGAAGCACTGGAAACTGTAGATGTATACCAAACTCCTGTTTGCTCTGACATTATCTTATGCAGCACATTTCCCTGACTTGGGGACTGGGTAGCCGATGTTGTAACCGACTTAACAAGTGCATTTATTGGGATAGTGGTATTGTTTCTTAAATCCATAGAGATAACAGTGGAATCTACACCAGCAGGATTTAGATTAACATTTCCGTTATTAGTTGCTGTTCCTGTAAAATTAAACTTTCCGCTTCCTGTTTTAATTCTATCAAGGATGGATACTGTGAAGTACATATCACCTGTGTATGTTCCTCTGCTGACTCTTACATAAAAGGTTTCGGAGCTTGAAACTGCGTTGGCTCTTGCGAAAATAAACGGTGTGATAGAAGTAGGGTTAACAACGCTTGTCCCCTCGGAAACCAACTGCATGTATCTGTTGAATACTTCTATTTTCATACCTGCATACTGGCTTTGATATGAGCTTTTGACATAGATTCTCTCCCCTGCATTTGCAGTAAAGGAAAAATAGGCTTCGTTTTCGGTTTCGGGCAGGATGGTAGTGCCTACATTGCTATATTTCCAATATCCTATTGGATAGGCTGTCTCAAAGCTGTTGTTTCCAGTTATAGTACTCGCAAAGGCTGGTACGGCCAATGAAAGCACCAGTAATAATGATAAAGTGAAGGCTATTAGTTTTTTAAATCTTAGGTTTGTCATATTATTCCTCCTCTAAAAGTAATTTCTATAATTATTGCACAAATTTACATAAAAGTAAAGAATATTTATATATGTAAAAATAATATTATAGGGAAGCGATCATAAGACTTAGTTTATTCAAGGGCTAGTTATTATTTTTCTTCTAAGTTTTTAGCTGAAAACTCTATAGATTCATATTAAGAAGTTTCCATTTATAACCGATAATGATAATAAGTGCAGAATTTAATAAAAAGATACAGAAATTACGTATTTATAGATTTTTAAATATATAGAAAACAAGAGGAGGAATATACATGAGTATAAATCCTATTCGTACGCCCTCTGTTGTATACAATACTCAAAAACAGACGTCACAAGCTCAAAGAAATAGTGAAGCCCAAGACGGTACTACCATTCAAAGCAAAAATAGCTGGGTAAGTGAGGCGGATAAAAGAAGGCAGGCATTAGATGACAAATATAGAAGAATAAATGAACAAAACAAACGCTTCAAACATCCTGAACAGCATATTTTCGATAAATACAAAAACCCGCATTCTCCGTATTTCAGACATGATCTGTCTGAGATAGAGCGAGAGGCGTCTCTTAGTGCAGAGATATCGTGGTTATATAATGGAAAAGCTGGATGCTATGACATGAGGGATTCGCTTTTTCGTGATGAGGGGCTTATACATGGCGGAGTAGAAGCAGCAGAGAGAAAAGCCTTTAACCGTCAGAATGTAAATGATCAGCTAAAGCAGCTGCTTGAAAAATATCAAATCAGCATTCCTGATAATATGAAGCTGATGTTTACTATTGATCCTAATGATTATAAGCTGACTGTAAGCGGTACTGATGATATGGAGTTTGTAAGGATGCTGGAAGCGGCACTGAACACTGATAACAATTCCAAGGAGCTGTTTATGCATATTATCCAAAGCCGCTCCCATGATTCCGCACAGTTTACCCCTGAAAAATATGATAAATATAATCTGGTTAGGGTCATAAAAAATGCTACAGGCTATGATTTGAAAAAATTGAAAGTTTCAGACGGTAAATTTATTACCGAAGACGGAACTGATATTTTTGAAATATATAAAAAAGCTCTTCGCAAAAACCCTTATATGAGCCAAGAGGACTATGGGGTTGCTACAGCTTACTACGGTTCTCAGCTATACGCCTTAGCTAAAAATGGATTTGATTCTATTCCAGACCTATTCTTAGCTATTGGGTATGAAAATGGTTCCTTACAGGACATTGGACAAAAAGAAAGTTATGGAACTGGTAAGACGGATTGGATTAAGGAATGGAAAGAAAGCTTATAATAAAGGAAGCATCTCAAGCAAGATGCTTCCTTTATCTTTTCGCAGTATGGTTATTTTATTTTCATTTACTTTGTGCATGTTTTTGTCGAAACACAAATGTAGTATGTTGCTGACAAATTCAAAATGTCTGCGAAAATTACTTTAGTATTTAACGCTATATATTAAAAGCCCTTGCATTGCGGAATTGTAAAAAAAACATTGATTTTTGGGTGGTTTTAGTATAATATAACAATGTAATGTAAAATAGAATGTGTAAATATAAATGTCATTGCTAATAAACAAATTTAATACTTGCGCTAAATGAAGTTTTTATTATCTTTAATACGCAAAATCTACATTCCTTTATTAACTCTCAAATCTGCAGCAACATCATTCTTATTATATCTATTATTTATAAACACCAAAAACTACTATGAATATATTAATTCCCAAACAACCGCCTAGTCGTCAATATTAACGGATGGCATGGCAAAATCGGTTACAAGTCTTATAAAAGCTGTATCTATCACTTAGTATTGAAACGTTATATTCCAACGATCCTTGATGTATGTTGGAGTGACTTTGTAGTAAATATAGCCTATTATACAGGAGATAGCTATGAAGTCTTTTAAATATGCAATTTCTTTGATAGATTGCTACTATCAAGCTCCAGCATATATATGACACCCTATCATTTTTATTATGATTAATGATAGGCTGCATAATGTGCTGTATTTTTTATTCGCAGCTTTCTTGATAAGTTAAACCTAAAATCTATTATATTTCAAAATATAATAATGGTGGATTAGATGGACTTAACCCAAAGCCTAATTCAGGTGCCCCACGATTTCTTACACCAGAGCAGGAAACGGAATTAGCGTTAATAATAACAACAAAAACACCTGATGAAGTAGGCTTTCCAAATCGAAAGAACTGGTATATCAATATTGTTCAGGAATGGGTTAAAAAAACTTGGGGTGTACAGTATAGTCACCGAGGTATGGCTGAGGTACTATACCGGATGGATCTTAGCTTTACAAGACCTACTTACACTTTAGCCAAGGCTGACCCTCAAAAACAGGAACAGTTCAAGCAGGATTTTGAGCTTTTAAAAAAACCTTCTTGACGGAAATATTGACCATATCTTGTTTGAAGATGAATCCATGATTCGTGATTATCAAGCTATACAGAAAACATGGTTTCATAAAGGACAACAGAGAATTATACCGACTTATGGAAAGCATGAAGGAGTACAGCTTTTAGGTGTTCTAGATTATGAAACAGGTCATATTTACTGTGAGGAAAATGAAAAATATGATGCAGCAGTGTTTCTAAACTTCTTGCAGAACATCCTAAAGCTATATCCTACAGGCAAAATTGCGATGATCCTAGATAATTCTCGTATCCATCACGCTAAGCTACTTAAGCCTTTTTTACAGGAACATGGAAATCGTTTTAACTTTGTATTTTTGCCACCCTACAGTCCTAAATTGAATTTGATTGAAGGATTATGGGGATGGTTGAAATCAGAGGTTATAAACAATGTTTTTTATAGCTCTGTAAAAGAGATAGAGAAGTGGTACGTTGTTTTATTGATTCAGTTATCAAGATGCCTGCGTTGGTAATAAATAGGTTGTGTGTTAAGTTGTAAAATATTTATTGCAACTTATATAGATTAACACAAATATACCATATAAGGAGGATTCATAATGAAAATTGGAGTAATCGGTGCAGGTGTGATGGGCAAAGGGGTAGCTCAGAGATTTGCACAGTATGGGCAGGAGGTTGTTTTATACGACATTGCCCCAAAGGTACTTGATACCGCAAGAGAAGACATTAAAAAAAGTCTAAAGATAGCCAGTATGTTTAACAAAGCTATAGATGTTGAGGGGATTATTTCCAATATAAAAGTTACTTCTGGGTATGATGAATTAAAAGACATGGACTTTATTATTGAAAATGTAAACGAGGATATAAAAATTAAAGAAACTGTATACAGAGATCTAGAGAAGGTCTGCAAAGAAGAGTGTATTTATATGGTAAATACCTCATGTATCCCTATCACACTTATCGGCTCCTATACTAACAGGGCGGATAAAGTTATCGGAGTACATTTTATGAATCCTGTACCAATGAAAAATTTCGCAGAAGTTATTAAGGGCTGCAAGACTTCTAAGGAAACAATCGAGAGTATTCGAAGTTTACTGAAAGGCGCAGGAATTGAAATTGAAGTTGTAAATGACAGCGCAGGCTTTGTATCCAATCGTTTATCTCATTTGTTTATGAATGAGGCGGCTGCATTGGTATATGAAGGAGTTGCTACGGCAGAGCAGATTGATAACGTTTTTAAAAAAGCATTTGGACATAAGATGGGACCTCTTGAAACAGCCGATTTGATTGGTGTAGATACAGTGTTGGATTCTTTAAAGGTACTATATGACCACTATGAAGATTCAAAATACAGAGCATGTCCGCTTATGAAGCAAATGGTATATGCAGGATTTACAGGCAGAAAAGCCGGTAAAGGCTTTTATAATTATTAAAGAAAGTAAGGGTGAATAATATGAACGTAAAAGAAAAAATAAAAGTGTTTTTATCAAAGTTTGTTAATGTAAATGAAATCGAGGATACAGATAATATTTTTGAAAAAGGGCTGGTAAATTCATTGTTTGCAATGAACTTAGTTAATTTTGTTGAAAATGAATTTAACATTACAATCGATAATACAGAATTAGATTTGGACAATTTTAAAGATATCAATTCCATTGCTGCCTTAATCGAAAAGAAACTGGTATAGGCTTCGATGTAGTTATT
Source organism: uncultured Clostridia bacterium (assembly GCA_937930535.1). Lineage (GTDB taxonomy): Bacteria > Bacillota > Clostridia > Lutisporales > Lutisporaceae > CALGKJ01. The sequence goes on along the minus strand of CALGKJ010000057.1, from coordinate 17,932 downwards.
CTTGAGGCAGATATGTCCTATGAAAGAAATATACCGGATTATGTAAAGCTGGTTTGTGAAGGAAGGGAATATTAATGGAGTTTTCATTAACAAAAGAGCAAAAGGAATTCAGACAGGAAATCATTGATTTTGCAAGAGAAAATCTCAATGACAGCAGGTACTACGAAGAATTTTCTATGGACATGTGGAAAAAAGTCAGTGATTTTGGCTTGCTGGGAATAACTATAGGTGAAGAATATGGCGGTCTTGGAGAAAGCTATGAGACTGCGGCTATTGCATTTGAAAGCCTTGGATACGCATGTAAAAACAATGGTTTTATATTTGTAATTAATAATCATATATGGGTATCTCAAAATATTATCTATTTATATGGTTCAAAGGAACTTAAAGATAAATATCTTCCTGTAATGGTTGAAGGGAAAAAAATCGGTGCTATTGCTATTACAGAGGCTGAAGCAGGCTCCGATGCGTTTTCAATGACTACCAATGCAGTTGAGGATGGAGATTATTATGTGCTGAATGGAACCAAAATGTTTATTTCCAATGGTCCTATTGCAGATATTTTTATTGTTTTCGCTGTTACAAAGGAAGCTCCTGATAAGAAGGTGACTGCCTTTGTAGTTGAGCGAAGCTTTGAAGGAGTAAGTACAGGAAAAGATATTGAAAAAATGGGACTTGGTGCATGTCCCACAAGCGAACTTATTTTAAATAATGTAAGAGTACCAAAGGAAAATGTGATAGGCAAGTTAAACAGTGGAGGCAACATTATGACAGGAGCCATTGAGTGGGAAAGATGTTTTGAATTTGCTCCTCATATTGGCGTAATGCAGAGAGTCATGGAAGAAAGCATAAAACAAGCCAATGGAAGAAAACAGTTTGGAAAACCAATTGGTGTGAATCAGTCGGTATCCCATAAAATTGCAGAAATGGAAGTAGGCATTGAAATGGCAAGATTGATGCTTTATAAGATTGCTTGGTTAAAGGATAATAAAAAATCCGCTTATTTGGAAACTTCTATTTTTAAGCTTTTTGTAAGCGAAAACTATATAAAAGCCTGTAGAGATGCAATGCAGATTTTGGGAGCATACGGATATACAAAAGAATACGATATGGAAAGAGAGCTAAGAGATGCTCTGGCATGCAGCATCTACTCAGGTACTAACGAAATGCAAAAGAATACCATCTATAATATGGCAAATGCAAGATGCATATGATAAGGGGTGCCTATGAAGATAGTAATATGTATTAAACCTATAAAGTCGGAATTGATTTATCCCAATGAATCACGTGTTGAAGATTTTTTGATGAATCCTTACGATTTATATGCATTCGAAAAAACCATAGAATTAAAGAAACTCATTGACTGCAAAATTATTTGTTTATGTATGGGGCCGATGAGTTCAAAAGCCTTATTACAAAAGGCTATTGCAGCTGGAGCAGATGAGTCAATTATTCTAAATGATGATATGTTCAGAGGCTCGGATACAGTTGCTACGTCATACATATTAGCAAAAGCAATTGAAAAAATCGGAAATGTTGACATGATAGTATGCGGCAGACGAACCATTGATGGTGAAACGGGACAAGTAGTATATGGAATTGGTGAACGGCTGAATTATTATTGTCTGCCGGATGCAGCAGAAATTTTAGATGCACAAGATTCTGCAATTAAGGTGAAGCAGGTAAAAGAAACAGAAATTATAATAGGAAAACTGAAAACTCCGGCAGTGGTTGCATTTTATGATTTTGTAGTTACACAGCCTCAAATAAGTCTGCTGGCATTAAAAAGAGCTAAGAAAAAAGATATTATTGTGTGGAATGCCGCTGATCTGGAAGTTGATGCAAGTAAATGCGGCTTGGATGGTTCAAAAACAAAAGTTCTTAATGTTCAAAAGGAAATAGTGAAAAAGCCAAAATCATATATTGAGGGTAATGCAGAAGAAAAAGCGGAATTATTATATAACATAATTACCGGTAAAGCACACAATTCATAGAGAAGCTTTAAGCTAAAAACCTTATAGCAGTATAAAGTCGTCAGGAAGGATGATTTATAAATGGGGAAGGATATAGTTGTTATATGTGATTCACAGGAATATGATGGCGAACATGTACTACAGATCATAACAAAGGCAAGAAGTCTTGGAGATAAATGCGATAGTAAGGTATCAGCTCTATGTGTAGGACACTGGGATGATGGTAAAGCTGATAATTTATTTAGATATGGCGCAGATAATATAGTTTTTTGCAGACAGGACCAGCGATTTGATACACCATATTTTGTAGAAATTATTGCAGATATGGTTAAGCAGATTATACCTAAAATCATATTGGTTCCAGCCACGGTAATTGGAAAAATGACAGCAGCCATCTTATCTACCAGATTTGAAGCAGGACTTACAGCGGATTGTATCGATATCGATTTTGATGAAACTGGAGAACTGTATTTTTCAAGAGCTGCCATCAATGATTCAGTTATTGCGAAGATCAAATGTATTAATTGCAGCATTATGATGGGAACTGTAAAAAAGGATGTATTTATAAAAAAAGAGTATGATAGGCGCGAACAAGGAACCATAGAGGAATTTACATATAATGGAATAGAAGAGAAGCGTTCAGATTCTTGGGAAGTATTAGAGCGTATAGAAAAAGAAGTAAAGAAAGATATTGATATTAATAGTTATAAAAAAGTTTTCTGTATCGGAAGAGGAGTTAAAAATAAAGAAACTCTTGAAAGAATATACAGCATTGCTGAAAAATGCGGTGCCGGCGTAGTTGGAACCAGAGCGGTTGTTGAAGAAGGATTTATTGACAAAGCAAGACAGGTTGGTCAGTCAGGTAAAAGTATATCTCCTCATATTTATGTAAGCTTCGGTGTATCAGGTGCAAGCCAGCATATGGTTGGAATTAAGAATGCAGAAATAATAGTTGCTGTAAATACTGATAAAAATGCAGCCATATTCGACTATGCAGATTATTCTATGGTGGATAATATTGAGGCTGTACTTAATGAACTGGAGAAAATAGCAGAAGCGTAGCATGAAAGACATACACTTTTATTTGAGCTCAGGAAGTTTTATAAGGAATAAAAGTTTTATTATAAGATTTTAATTCAGGAGGTAATGTGAATGAGAAAAACGGACGATGTGTTGAAAGTACTTAATGAGCTGGGCAAGACAAATAAAGGCATAACTATTGTACTTTCAAAAGACGAAAAAAAGTTTATTTCATACAAAGAATTATGGAATAGGAGCTTTTATGTTTCTGAGATACTAAAAAATCTAGGAGTGGGAAAAAAGGCAGAGGTTATTATTAGATGTGAAAACCTGGAATTATTCTTTTATTCTTTCTGGGCCTGTGCAATAGGCGGCTTTATTGCCGTACCCATAGATGCAACTAAAAATAATGCTGGAGATAGTCTTTTATCTCATGTTTTATCAAAATCAGACAATCCAATAATTATAAGTGATAATATGGATACGCAGAGTAACGTAAAAATAGTAGATTTAAATAATTACTATAACGATATTTTAAGCTGTCCCTATAATATGGAGGCTGAATATGAGTCTTCACCAGATGATATCTTATATGTTCTGTATTCTTCTGGAACAACAGGCACACCACATGGTGTAATCATAAAAAAATCCAATGTGGCAGCCAACGTATATGGCTTTACTAAGCATTATGACATTGATGAAAATGACAGATTTATATCATGGTCACCATTAACACATTGTTATGGACTAATAACATTCCATCTTGTTCCGCTAATGTCAGGCGCAGAGCATTGTTTCATTTCCAGCAAGCTGTATATGAATCAACCTTTAATATGGGCGGAGGCAATTCATGAATTTGGTGCAACCAGAATAGGTTCACTGCCATTTGCATTAAAGCATTTTCTAAGTGTTTATAATAACTCGGAGAAAAACTTCAATTGGGATATGTCATGTGTAAAAAGCATGTTTATCGGCGGAGAACAGGTAAATTATGCACTGTATAAAGAGTTCTGTGATGCAGTAAGCAAATATGGATTTACTGTAGATAAGGTGTATCCGTTGTACGGATTAACAGAAGCTACTATTATGGTATCTGCCAATAGAGCTGGAAAGAAAGCAAGAACAATCAAAATTACAAATGAAAAGCTTGTAAATGGCGATAAAGTCTACTGTGAGGAAGTAGCAGATACTGAAAAAGTAGACAACTCATTTTTGGAAATGGGAACTATACTGGAAACAATAGAGCTCAGCATTAGGAATGATGATTTTCAGGAGCTTCCCGATGGGTATCTTGGACAAGTTTGTGTAAGCGGTCCTTGTATTACAAGCGGATACTATCAGGACGAAGAAGCAACCCAAAAAGTTTTGAGAGATGGATGGTTGTGTACAGGTGATGTAGGATTTGTAAGAGAAGGCAACCTGCTCATTATTGGAAGAGAAAAGGAACTTGTTGTAGCCAATGGCAAGAAAATATCATGCCAGCTTATAGAAGCTATGATTAACAGCAGCTTGCAGGATACAAAATATCAGCAGTGTGCAGTATGCAATGGAACAAAGCACGGCAATGAGAATGAAAAGGTTATAGCTTTTATAAAAACTGATATTGACATAAATAATCAAAATGATATGCAGGAATTTATTGAGTTTAAAAACAAAATAACATCTATAATTTTTGAAAAAATTGGATTAACCATTAGTGAGGTGCTTCCTGTTGATAATATTCCTAAAACAAACAGTGGAAAAGCATTTAGACGCGGATTAACCGAACAGTATAATTCCGGGGCATATCAAGAACTCCTAAACAAAATAAATAATGTTAGTCAAAAACAACCTATAGCTGAAAAGAAATCAAATAATAGTGAGAAACATACAAAACGTACAGTCTTAATGAAGATTGTAAAATACATGGAAGAAAAGTTCAACATAAAAGTATCAGATTACGATGTACCTTTTTCTGAATATGGTATAGTATCCATTAATATTCCGCCATTTGTTGAAAAACTAAATGATGATCTCAATGTAAGCATTGGTGCTGCGGATATTTTCAGCCATTTCAACGTCAATAAACTGTCTGAACACATATATTCAATGGTTGGTACAACAGAAAAAGAAAAGAGCTCAGAGCGTATGAATGTGGAGCAAGCAAAGGATAAAATCGCTATTGTAGGAATGAGCTGCCGTTTCCCAGGTGGGGCAAACAGCATAGATGAGTACTGGAATATGCTTATGCAGGGAATAGATGGTGTATGCGATATTCCAGAAGGCAGATGGGAGCTTGAAAAATATTATGACGAGAATAAGGAAGCTCCTGGAAAAATGTATTGTAGAAAAGGTGGATTTTTAAATATTGACATTGATGAATTCGATGCAAGATTTTTCAATATTTCACCAAAGGAAGCAGCGGCACTTGATCCTCAGCAGAGAATGCTTCTGGAGCTTACTTGGGAAGCTTTTGAAAATGCAAATATGGATATTACCAAATACAGCGGAAGCAATACTGGTGTATATGTGGGAATATGCAATAATGAATATACTTTAGCACAATTGTATTCGGGAGAATTATCAAGAATAGGCGCATATGCCCTTACAGGAACTTGTATGAGTACTGCATGCGGAAGAGTATCTTATACCTTCGGATTTGAAGGACCTTGTCTTGCAGTAGATACAGCATGTTCATCCTCACTTACAGCTTTACATCTGGCATGTACAGCCATGCTGGCAGGACAAGCAGATATGCAGGTTGTAGCAGGAATTAACTTAATGGAATCTCCTACTACCAACGTTGGTTTCTCAAAACTACAGGCGACCTCTGTAGATGGACATAGTAAAGCCTTTGACGCATCTGCAAACGGATACGGAAGAGGAGAAGGCGGCGGCGTTCTTATTCTTAAGAGATTATCAGAGGCTATCAGGGATAAAGACGAAATCCTTGGTGTAATCAGAGGAAGCGGAATTAATCAGGATGGCAAGAGCAACGGTCTTACAGCACCAAACGGAGAAGCACAGGCAAAGCTGATTCGTCAAACATGCATGGAGGCACATTTGAATCCTTTAGATGTGGATTATATAGAAATGCATGGAACAGGCACAAAGCTTGGAGACCCAATCGAAGTAGATGCAGTTGCTGCAACCTACGGAAGAGGCAGAAGCAAGGACGAGCTATTAAAGATAGGATCAGTAAAATCCAATATGGGACATTTAGAAGCATCAGCAGGTGTTGCATCCATTACTAAGGTTTTATTATCCATGAAAAATAATATGATCCCTGCGAATCTTCATTTCCATACACCAAACCCATTAATAAACTGGGAAGACTCAAATGCGGAAGTTGTTAGCAAACATACACCATGGGAGAAAAAAGATGGCTTAAGAACAGCAGCAGTTAATGGATTTGGATTCGGCGGTTCAAATGCACATGTAATTATTGAAGAATACAAAGCAGAAAACTTGCCTAAGAGCGAAGCAAAGATCCAAGATGGAATAGACTATATACTTAAGATTTCAGCAAAGAGTGAAAAGTCCTTGAAAGCACTGGTTGAAAAATACCATGCATTAATCAAGGAAGCTGCTGAAGGCGAATTAGAAAACATCATTTATACAGCCAATACCGGAAGAGCGGATTTGGATTACAGATTTGTAGTTTGCGGCAGCAGCAGAGATATGATACTAGATAGAATGGAAAGCTATCTAAAGGATGGCTCAGCAGAAGGTGTGGTTGTAAACACTGATAAAGCAAATATGATGCAGAAAGACAGAAAAGTTGCATTTATGTTTACAGGACAGGGCTCACAGTATGTCGGCATGGGTAGATTACTATATGAAACCAATGAGGTATTTAAACAAGCCTTTGATACTTGTGATAAATTATTTAAACCATATTTGTTGAAATCCATCAATGATATGATTTACGGAAAAAATGCAGACGAACAGGTGATTGAAAAAACTGTTTATGCGCAGCCATTAATCTTTGCAATTGAGTATGCTCTATACAAAATGTGGGAGAGCTATGGCGTGAAGCCGGAGATAGTTATGGGACACAGCATTGGAGAATATGCAGCGGCTGTTGCAGCAGGCATTATGACTCTTGAAGATGCTGCAAAATTGGTTTCAATCAGAGGAAGACTTATGGATATGGCACCAGGAAGAGGCAAGATGGCTACAGTTTTTGCAGACGAAGAGAAGGTGCAAAAGCTTCTTAGCGGCTATGAAGAAACAGTATGTATTGCAGCACGAAATGCAAAAGAAACCTGTGTAATTTCTGGACATGCTGATGATGTGGAAAAAGTAGCAGCCAAGGCTGTTAGTGAAGGTATGCGTGTAAAGGAATTAAAAGTATCTCATGCATTCCACTCTATGCTTATGGATCCAGCATTGGAAGACTTCAATATGATAGCAAAAGAAGTGAAGTATAATGAAGCACAGAGAAGATTTGTTTCTGCCCTTTATGCAAAGGAACTGGAAAACGGACAGATACTTGACAGCGAATACTGGACTACACATATCAGAGAAAAAGTTGATTTCTACGGTGCAGTTACAAGCATAGATAAGAAAGAAAACTACTTACTGCTGGAAGTAGGCTCTAACAGAGTATTAGCAGCCCTCTGCAAATTGATATTTGAAGAAGAAAGAGTAATTGCATCAAGCTTGAACATCAATAAAGCAGATAAAGCACAGCTTGCAGAAGAAATTGCATTACTTTATGCAGCAGGCGTAAATGTAAATTGGAATAAAATAACCTTTGCAGGAAAAACAGAATGGAATAAGGTAAAGCTTCCTAACTATCCATATGACAAGAATAAATACTGGATGGAGCTGAAATATGACAGAGAAACAGAAAACATAAATGCTGAGGATTATCATAATATTCTTGGACAAAGAATAGACCTTCCATTTATGAGTGATGCTGTAGTATTCCAAAGTAAATTTACTGCACTGGAACCATACTTTATGAGAGAGCATGTTATTTTCGGTGCAGCAATTTCACCGGCAGCAGCCCATACAGCAATGATGCTTTCTGCTGTTAAAGAAATTGGAAATGCTAAGAGCTGTGTATTAAGCAAGGTAGAATTCAGAGCTCCATTGGCAGCCAAGGAAGACGAACAAAGACAGGTTCAGATCTGCATTGAAAAAGGCGGAGACGATTCAAAATTCAGTATTGTAAGTAGAGACTACAGCTCCAGAAATGATAAATGGCTTCTGCACTCAAAAGGAGATGTTTATATTCAGGATGAGTATAAATATACAGATATGCATGCAGATATTGATGCATACAAGGGGCTTTCCTACAAAGAGGATATCGAAGACAGTATCTATTATTTCATGACCAAATCCGGCTTTATGCTGGGAGACGGTTTCCGAAGAATCAAGCGCATCAGCTACGGAGACAATGAGTGTGTTTGCGTAGTAGAGCCATTAAAAACCGTTCCATACTTTAAAGATTATGTTCTTTACCCAGGAACCATTGACTCCATATTCCAAACAGGAATAGCACTGGTTTTGGAAAAGTTAAAAGAACGTACCAATGTTAATGAAGAGGAAGGAAACAAGACGGTTATTCCATACTATCTTGAAAAGCTGACCTTTAATTATAGAGAATCCGACCAATTATGGTGCTACTCAAAATCCAGTGTGAAAAATGACATCACCTATGCGGACGTTATAGTATATAACGAAAAAGGTGAAGTCTTAATGAGAATTGATAACCTGATGGCTAAAATCACAGACAGCAACAGCTTGTTAAGAGAAATGAGAAACCTGAATAAATTATATTATCACACAGACTGGATACAAACAGAAGACATCATAAAATTAGAAGAGCTTCCAGCAAATAAGAAATACATTCTTTACGCAGATGAGAAAGCAGCAGCAGATACTTTAAGGGAAAAGCTGAAAGCACTTGACATTACAGCAGTATCTGTAGCAGCCGGAAATGAATACCAAAAAGAAAATGAAAACGCATATATTATCAATCAGGAAAACAAAGAAGACTGGTCCAAGCTTCTTGGTGAAATATGCAAGGATGGCATAAAGAGGGACTTAAATATCATTTATTGTACTACAAAAGACAGTGTTCCTGCAGAAGCTGGAGAGCAGATGAATTATGCATCTGTAAAAGCATTGCTCTATATGGTACAGGTAATGAACGAAGAAGGATATACACTGGGAAGCAAAATTAAAATTGTAACAAAGGATGTTCAAAAGCTTGGAGATGTAAAGAAGCTTAACCTGTCAGGCTCCATGGTATGGGGATTGGCAAAGGTAGTAAGCATAGAATATCCAGAAATATTTGGCGGAATCGTTGATGCTGATGAAACAGCTTTCTATGAAAATACAGATTTTATCTATGAAGTATTAGGAAACAGCGTACAGGAAATTTGCGTAAGAGGAACCAAGCGTTATGCAGGAAGATTAGTTTCTCATGGAGACTACTTGAAAAAAGGCTTGGATAAGAAAAAGAAAATACTGCTGAAAGAAGATGCTTCCTACCTGATTACCGGCGGAACTGGTGCATTAGGTCTTATCTATGCAGAACAGCTTGTAAAATCAGGTGCTAAAAACCTTATACTAATGAGCAGAAGAGAACCAGGACAAAAAGCTAAGGAAGCTATTCAGAAGTTTACAGAAGCAGGTGTTCAAATAAAGATTGCTTATGCAGATGTATGTGATTATGAAAGCTTAAAAGCAGCAATGGATGAAATGAAAGCTTCAATGCCTCAAATCAGAGGTATCGTGCATACAGCAGGGGTTCTAAATGACAAAATGCTGATTCACCTTGACTGGAATGATTTTGAAAAGGTAATGAGTCCAAAGGTAGCCGGAACTGTAAATCTTTATAATACAGTTGAGAAAGAAGCATTAGATTTCTTTATGATGCTTTCCTCAATTACCAGTATGGTAGGAAATATGGGACAAGCTAATTATGCATCTGCAAACTATTTCCAAAATGCCTTTGCAGTTTATATGAACATGAACAAGCTTCCAGGCTATACCTTCTGTTGGGGACCATGGAGCGAAAGCGGAATGGCAGCAGGCAAGGATTCTGTATCAAACACAATGGAAAGAATGGGCTTAAAAACCTTCGGAAAAGAACAGGGTCAGAAGATTATTGAAGACTTCATGGATCAACCATATGAAAATCTGCTGATTGCTGATGTTGATTGGAATGTTTTGGGAAGTTCCTTGGAAAATGGAGCAGGAAAGAAAGAATTCTTATCCAAGCTTGTAGCAGAAAAGGACACAAAATCAGATACAGAACAGGATGATAAAGACAATACTGTATTAGAAACACTCAAGAGCTTATCCAGAGAAGAAAGAGAAGAATTGTTGATTGAAAAATTACAAGGTATATGCGGAAAAATAATGGGATTTGAAAAGGGACAATTACTATCAGTAGATGAAGCCTTCCAAGTGCAGGGCGCAGACTCCTTGATGATATTCTCCATGCGTACCGCAATTAATAAGCTTTTAAGCATTGATATTAATGTATCCGTATTCTTCAACTACCCTACTATTGTTAAGCTGTCAGAATACCTGCTAGATGAAGTTCTTGTTATAGAAGATGCAAACATAGAAGAAAAGGAAGAAGAAGCTGAGCAATCAGAAAGCATAGATGACTTGTTATCTGAAATAGATACATTAACGTTATAGTTAGAGGTGTCAAGTATGAATACATTCGATGAAAGCAAATATAAAGCAGCCTTGAAAAAGGCTGCTGACAAAATCAAAGAGCTGGACTTGGAACTAAAAAAAGCAAAAGAAAACAGGGAAATTGCAGTTATAGGCTACAATTGCAGATTTCCAGGGGGCGCAAATAACTCACAACTATTCTGGGATAAGCTGTCTCAGGGCTTTGATGCTGTTACAGAAATAAAGCCTGATAGATTTTCAGCAGACTCCTACTTTAGTGAGGGGGAACAAGGCAAAGGAAAAATGAGCACACCATATGGTTCCTTTTTAGATGCAGATATTAAGAAGTTTGATAACATACACTTTGAAATATCTGCACTAGAGGGAGTATCTGTAGATCCTCAGCAAAAGCTTTTACTGGAGGTAAGCTGGGAAGCCCTGGAAAATGCCGGACTTGATATCGAACAGCTAAGGGGAAGCAAAACAGGAGTATTTGTAGGCATAGATGCTGTAGACTACGTCAGCAAAGAAATGATTTCGGGCAATGTCAATGATATCGAACCATATTCACTGGTTGGGGTATGTTCTCACTCAGCAGCAGGCAGACTCTCCTATTTCTATGATTTTAAAGGACCAGCAGCATGTTTGAGCACTGCATGTTCATCGTCGTTGGCGGCGATGAACATGGCAGTAGATAGTCTCAGAAACGGGCAGTGTGATTTGGCTATTGTGGGAGGCGTAAATCTCATACTGAGTCCAGAGCCATATATAGGACTGTCACAGTTTAATGCACTGTCACCGGACGGACGCTGCAAAACCTTTGACGCATCTGCAGACGGTTTCGGAAGAGGAGAAGGCTGCGGAATAGTTATACTAAAAAGATTAAAGGATGCCAAAAGAGACAAAAACAGCATTGAGGCATTAATAAGAGGAATCTATATGGGGCAGGATGGAAAATCCAACGGATTTTACGCACCAAATGGGCTGGCTGAACAAAGAGTCATTGCAGAAGCCTTAAAACAGGCAGAGCTGGGCGTAGAAGATGTTGATTATGTTGAAGCTCATGGAACAGGAACCACTCTTGGTGACTTTATCGAGGCACAGGCAATATGCGGAGTATTCAAAAACAGAAAAGAGCCAATTAGGGTTGGTGCAGTAAAATCCAATATAGGACATCTGGAAGCTGCCGCAGGAATAGCAAGTACGATAAAAGTACTGCTTGCCCTAAAACATAAAAAGCTTCCCCCAAGCATTCACTTTAAGAACCCAAACCCCAATATAGATTGGGAAAAAGTTCAAGTAGTAAACAAGCTGACAGAATGGGATAGCAAAGGAAAAAAGAGAAGAGCCGGTATCAGCTCCTTTGGAATCAGTGGAACGTTAGTTCACTTAATACTGGAGGAAGCAGAAGAAGCGGCGGAAGAACAGCAGCAAGAAAAGGCAGACATGCCAGAAAGCATGTTGACTATATCTGCAAAGAACAAAAACGTACTATCAAATGCGGTTTCTCAAACCAGGGACTATATTATCGTATCCGATGAAAGGCTCAGTGACATTGCATACTCAACCAACATTACAAGGGATAAAAACGAATACCGGTTTGCAGTAGTTGGAAACAGCAAAGAGCAGATTATAAAGGAAATAGATAATGCACTGAAAAATGAGGAAGCAGAAAAATTCTACATGGGAAAAGCTGAAAATAAAAAGAGAAAAATAGCATACTTGTTTACAGGGCAAGGCTCTATTTATAAAGATGCAGCCAGAGAATTTTATGAAAAATCCAAAGAGTTTAGAGAAACCTTTGATTTGTGTAATGCCAGATTTGAGGAACTATTGGAGATTTCCGTTAAGGATACTCTATTTGGAGAGGATGAAGAACGGTTAACGGATGCTCTTTATTCACAGCCCATAATCTTTTCCTTGGAATATTCTTTAACCAAAGTCTGGGATTCATTAGGCATTAGACCAGATTATGTTATCGGGCACAGTGTCGGAGAGTATGCGGCCTCATGCTATATCGGAATGCTGAGCTTCGAAGATGCTACCAAGATGATGGCAATGAGAAGCAGACTGATGGCAAGTGTTAAGCCAAATGGAAAAATGGCAGGCGTTCTAGTAGATGAAGCAACCATGAGGGCAGCTATTTTGGAAAGCGGATGTAAAAATGTATCCATTGCAGCAGTAAATGCACCTAAAAACATTACAGTTTCAGGGCTAAGTGAGGAAGTGGATGCGGTAATCAGTGTACTGCATAAAAAGACCAGAGTGTTTGTTAATGATCTTGGGATTTTATATCCATATCATTCCGTTGCAATGAAAGAATATACAGAAATATATGGAAACAGCTTGGATAATATTATCTGCAACAAAGCAGCAGTCAAGGTTATTTCAACTGTTACAGGAAAAGTTGAAGAAAAGGGTACTTTTGAAAATAAGGCTTACTGGATGGAACATCTTGAGAATACGGTTCATTTTATGAATGCAATGCAGGAAGCAGATAAGTTAGGCGTAACAACATTTATTGAAATCGGCGGAAATGCAACCTTATGCGGCTTAGCTGGACAGTGTGTTCAAAATGAAAATGCAGTTTTTGTTCCTTCCCTTAGAAAGGGAATAGGGGATTATAAGCAGCTTTTAGAATCCTTAAAGCAATTATATCTCAAGGGTATAAAGCTGAATTGGAATAGCTTTTATGAAAATTACAATAGAAAGAAAATTGTTTTACCTAATTATCCTTTTGACAGAAAGACCTTGTGGAAGGAAAAAACCACAGAAAAGATCCCTGAAAGCGAAACAAAAGCAGCAGACGGAAGCTTGGCTTGTATGGAGCAGTTATTAAAGAAACAGAATGAGCAGTTGTTGATACAGAAAAAAATTCTTGAAGACATGCTCAGATAAAAATCAAGAGTATAGATGAATAATGGGAGGAACATTACTTATGAAAACAGAGGTAGATGAAACAAGAGTTTTGAAAGTTATAGAAGAACTAAAAGAAATTATTCATATGATATCCAGCATGGAAAAAGAAGCGATGGATATAGACAAAAAACTTATTTCCTATGGACTGGACTCCATTCTGCTTCTGACACTGGCAAAGCAGCTTGCTTCAAAGTATAAGACAGAAATTCCATTGGATGTATTTTTTACAACACTGAATACTTTACGCTTAATTGCAGAATACATAGCAGATAATGGTGTTGTGGAATCTATGGAGGAAGAAACAGCAGAGGAAGAAGCAGACAGTGAAACCTACGAAGTTGATTTACTGTCGGATGAAATAGATACTGAAGTAAATACTACAGCGGACATTTCGTTAAACAATAATGGTAAACTGGATGCTAATATACTGCTTAAGGTATTTAACAGCCAGTATGAAATTATCACAAAACAAAATGAAATATTGAAAGTAATGGCTGGTGCAGCCACAGTAAAGAATAAGGCAGCAAAACCAAAGCAACAAAAAGAATCGGACAAAGGCAATAAGGCAGTTTCGACCAAATCCGAGGAGTATTACAAGCCATACCGCAAGCTGGAGCTTGGAAAAGAAGATAAAATAGAGGAGCTTCAGTTAAAATACATTAAAAATATTGAGAAGCGTGTAAATTCATTAACACAGAGCTCTAAGGATAGAACACAAAAATACAGAAGTGTTTATGCAAGCAACAGAAACTCCGCAGGCTTCAGACCTTTATATAAAGAAATGCTGTATCAGATTATTGCAGAAGAAGCAAAAGGCTCTAAGATTGTGGATGTGGATGGAAATAAAATGATTGACCTTACAATGGGGTTTGGCGTTCTGTTGTTTGGACACAGCCCTGAATTTGTCAGAGAGGCATTAAGATGCGAGGTTGAAAAAGGAATGCCCCTTGGACCTATGGGAAGACTTACAGGTCAGGTAGCAAAGCATATTTCCGATTTGACAGGAGTTGAAAGAGTATTCTTCTGCAATACAGGAACTGAAGCAGATATGTTTGCAGTAAGAGTAGCAAGAGCTGTTACAAGGAAAAATAAGGTCGTATGCTTTAAAGGTGCTTTCCATGGAACTTATGATGGCTTACTAGGAATACCAACCTATTCGGCTGATCCAGATAATGCAACTATTTCCGTAGCACCTGGAATCACGGATAATGCAGTAAGAGATTTACTCTTATTAGATTATGATTCAGAAGCTTCTTTAAAATACATTGAGGAACATAGTGATATTATTGCAGCCGTTATAACTGAGCCTGTTCAGAGCAGAAGACCGGATGTACAGCCGGCAGAATTTCTTAAAAAATTAAGAAAGGTTACACAGGAAAATGACATTGCCTTAATTTTTGATGAAATCATAACAGGTTTCCGAATTGCCAGCGGCGGGGCACAGGAATACTTCGGCGTGGAAGCAGATATTGTCACATACGGAAAGGTTATCGGCGGGGGTATGCCAATAGGTGTGCTGGCTGGTAAGAGAAAGTATTTAGACAGTATAGACGGAGGAATGTGGAACTTTGGAGATGATTCTGTACCTCCTTGTGAAGACAAGAGAACCTTTGTAGCAGGAACCTTCTGTCACCATCCTATGACTATGGCAGCAACAAATTCAGTGCTGCAATATATTAAGGAAAACAAAAATAACATTTATGATGCTTTAAATCAGAAAACTACTGAATTTGTAAATGAATTAAATCAGTTCTTTGACAGCGAGAAGGTAGGGGTACATATTAATCAGTTTGGCTCTTTATTCAGGTTTAACGTGAATTTAGAAAAAGAAATTTTCTATTATGGTTTACTGGAAAAAGGTATCTATATATGGGAAGGGCGTAACTGTTTCTTATCAACAGAGCATTCCAAAGAGGATGTGGATTATGTTATAGATGCTGTAAAGAAGACCATTTACGAGATGAAGGAAGCAGGGTTTTTTAATTAAAAAAAGCTTTTAATGAAGGAGGAAAGAAAAATGTTTTTTTTAGTTTTATGGATACTAGGTATTATTACAGCGGTAGTTGATTTATATATGAAGGGTTTCCCATCAGATATTTCACAGATTTGTACCGTGCTGTTACTGCATCAGTTTGTTGTAACCTTTGGATCTTTAGGTATAACAGGCTTATTAAGCAACATGATTTTCGCAAAGCAAAATGCAAAGGCTGTAGGCTGGCCGGGTGGACCTTTCCAGATAAAATATGGATTTTCACAGTTGGGACTTGGAGCCATGGGCGTTATGTGCATTTGGTTCAGAGGGGGCTTCTGGCTGGGAACTATCGTAGGCATGTATATTTATGGAATCAGCGGACTATGGTCACACTGGAATGTTATGAGAATGAATAACAAAGCAGATGCAGACAGCATTGCAAATATCATTATGGATATTGCATATCAGACTTTTATAACCGTATTGGCAATCAAGATTGGTGGAATATGGGTGATCGGTTAACAAACACAAAAATCCATTTTAGGAGTGATGTGCAAAATGCTAGGCAAAAAGGTAGAGCTGTCAGAGATTCAAAAAGGTATATATTTTGAATGCCAAACCGGCGGGAAAAATATTTATAATATCTCAGCAGCAATAAAAATAAAAAATTATGTAGATACCAATAAATTAGAAAAAGCATTAAAAATGCTGGTAGAAGAACAGGCGGCATTGCGCAGTCATATTGATCTATCAGACGGCAGTCTGACGATGGTTGTCAATGAACAGCTAGATTCTACCCTTCATTATTATGATGTTTCTAAGGAAAGCAATAAAAAACAGAAAATAGATGAACTTATCAAACAAGAAATCAGGCATGAATTTGATTTACTAAAGGCACCGCTTTTTAGAGTATCCTTGATTGAGGCTGACAAAGAAGAATCTGTTCTTGTGATGAATATTCATCATATTATTTCCGATGGAGTCTCCCTAGATATTTTCATTGGTAAATTATTTACCTACTATTCAGAAGTACTTAAGGGTAAAACATCAGAAGTAAAAGCAGACTATGGATTTTTAAACTTTGTTGAAAAAGAAAATAAGAAGCTGACAGATGGAAGCTATGAAAAGCAAAAGGAATATTGGAAGGAAAAAGTAAAGGGTGCTAAAGCACTGGACTTTCCAAAGGATTACTCCAGCTCACATGATAATTACGGCATGGGCAAAGAGAAAGCCTTCGATATTTCCAAGGAGCTTATGAAAAAAATTGAAATAACCTCTCAAAATGTAGAGGTGACACCCTTTATCTTCTGTCTGGCTGCATTTAATGTGCTTATGGGAAGATGCTGCAATGAAGAGGATGTTGTAGTTTCCAGCCCCTTCACACACAGACCGGGCTTTGACTATGACGGAACTATTGGCTGCTTTATTTATACACTTCCGCTAAAGAGCAGAATTGATAAGGACAAGCCCTTTAGAGAAGTTGTCAATGGAATGTATGAGGAAATGATCGGTGCTTACAAAAATATCGGTTATCCCAATAATTTAATAGCTCGTGAATGTACATCGGGACTATATGCAGGAATGCCGACCATATTTGATATATCCTTTGTATATGACAGATTCAGCAAGCCAGCATGGGACGGCATACAGTGCGAAGCATATGAAATGGAAAACATTACGTTTCCGGGCAATATGATGGTAATTCTTAATAAGATGCCTGACAAAGACATGATTAAGATTCAGTATAAGTCTGACATCTATGCAGATGAAATGATTGATATACTAGGCAGACGTTTTATCAAAATGCTGGAGGCTGTAACAGAACAGCCAGAAGTGCTGATAAAGGATATCAATTTGTTTCTGGAAAAGGAAAAAGAAAAAATACTGCATGACTTCAACCAAAGCTCATTTTTTGAATATAAGCCAATGCACGTTATGGAAATTTTCCATGAAAGAGTGCTTACATATAAGGATCATACAGCACTTATTTATGATGGCGGCAGTATGACCTATGAAGAAGTCAATAAAAAGGCAAACCAGCTTGCAAGAAAAATTATGCAGTATAAGAAAAAGGATAATGAAGTGATCGGCGTACAGCTAAAGCGTTCTAAAGAAATGGTACTTACCATATTAGGTATTTTAAAAGCAGGCTGTGCTTATGTTCCAATCGAAAGCTATTATCCTGAAAGCAGAAAAAAATATATTTTTAAAGATGGGGATATTTCCATTTTTATTACAACAAAGGATTTGCAATATAATTTCTGTGAAGAGCAGCATATTATTTTTGTCGATGACAATGAGGTATATACCGGTGATGACAGCAATCCGCAGATTATATTGAATCCATATGATCTGGCGTATATTGAATATACTTCCGGCTCTACAGGGGAGCCAAAAGGGGTAATGATAGAAAATCATAGTG
>CALGKJ010000056.1 GCA_937930535.1 uncultured Clostridia bacterium | reverse complement strand
AAGGAATTATTTAGTGCCTATAACAGCCTTTGCCAAGAAAGCATTCCTTTAGTACAAGCTAAAAGAAGCTATAGAGACTATATAAAACTAATAAAAGGAGCTGACAACGAGGAACACATAAGATATTGGAAAGCTTATTTGGAAGGCTTTGAAGCAAGAACCGGAATAACAAAATCTGTAAATAAGAAAAACAAATCAAAAAGTACAGCCCGATTGGACTTAAGACTGACAACGGCATTAACTGAAAAAATAGAAAATTTCTCGAAAAAATTTGGAGTGACTCTATCCACAATACTATATAGTGCATGGGGAATATTGCTTCAACGTTATAATAATACCCATGATGTGGTTTTTGGAACAACTGTATCTGGACGAACAAGTGAAATAGATGGTATACAAGATATGGTAGGTCTGTTTATTAATACTTTACCCTTGAGAATAAAAAGTAATGATAATGATACCATATGTGAATACATTAAGTATATAAATAATGGTATTTTAGAGAGGAATAGCTATGAAAACACTCCGCTTTCGGTCATAAAGTCTTGCAGCAATATTGACAAAAAGGAAAGTATTTTTGAAACGGTAATGGTTATAGAGAATTATCCGCTACAGAAGTTTTTCTTAACAAACAATGAAAAAATTAAAATAACCTCTTATTATATGCATGAAACAACTAATTACGAGTTAATGATTAATGTTGAGGTACTAGAAGGAATAAATATATATTTACACTATAATATGGAATTGTTTGAAAAGATCACTATAGAGTCTATGGCAAGTCACTATAAAAACATATTAAAGGAAATAGTTGAAGCACCCTATAAAAAGCTTAGAGAAATAAAAATGATAAGTGAAAGAGAGTTAAATCAAATATTATTTGATTTTAACAATACAAAAGCAGATTTTCCACAGGATAAAACAATTCACTGTATATTTGAAGAACAAGTTAAAAAAACACCTGATAGAATTGCAGTAATATCAGACAATGCGGAATTAACCTATTATGAGTTAAACAAAAGAGCCAATCAATTGGCAAATTTTTTAAAGAAAAAAGGTATCGGAAATAATGATATTGTTGCTGTATTTCTTGAACGCTCGATTTATATGATTATCTCTTTGTTAGGCATTTTAAAGTCAGGGGCAGCATATATGCCTATAGATACAAGGTATCCTTTGCAGAGGATAGATTATATTTTGGAGGATAGCAAGTCTAAGCTTATAGTTACAACAAAGGAGTATGCAGAACAACTAAATAATAAACACAACCTTATTTTTGTGGATGATGAGGAAATCATCCAGGCAGAACAATGTCAAACAGAATATAGCAGCAAGTCTCAGGATCTTGCTTATGTAATATATACCTCAGGCTCTACCGGTAATCCCAAAGGTGTAATGATAGAGCACGGCTCGGTAATCAATAGACTGTGCTGGATGCAGAACAAATATCCTATTTTTTCAGAGGATGTAATATTACAGAAAACTCCATATACATTTGATGTTTCTGTGTGGGAGCTATTTTGGTGGTTCTTTAACGGCTGCACAATATGTTTTTTAAAACCAAAAGCAGAAGGTAACCCACAAGAGCTTATAGCTGCAATCAAGAAATATGCCATTACTACAATCCACTTTGTCCCCTCTATGCTAAGTGCATTTATAGAATATGTCAGCGATAAAAGCTGTATAGAAGAATTAAAAAGTCTTAGACAAGTATTTTCAAGCGGAGAGGCATTAAGTGAAAAACAGGTTGAGCAATTTTATGAGTTATGGGAGGGAAATAAAGTCCCATTATTAATTAATTTGTACGGTCCTACAGAGGCTACTGTGGATGTAACCTATTATGATTGTCCTTATGCTAAACAGCTTGCATACGTCCCTATAGGAAAGCCTATTGATAATACTGGAATTTTGATAGTAGATAAATATAATAATTTGCAGCCTGTGGGCGTGGAGGGTGAAATTTGCATAACTGGAGCAGGTGTTGCAAGGGGATACTTAAACAAGCCAGAGCTTACAATGGAAAAGTTTATAAACAATCCATTTAGCGTCCTTAATTTTGGTTCAAACAAATATATGTATAAAACCGGAGATATAGGAAAATGGCTACCTGACGGTAATATATTATACATGGGAAGGATTGATAATCAGATAAAAATCAGAGGACTCAGAATTGAGCTAGGAGAAATAGAAGCCCGACTGCGAAAACATATAAATATAAAAAGTGCTGCTGTAGTACTTAAGGAAAACTCTAATAAACAGAAATTAATTTGTGCCTATATAGTTGCGAATAGAAAGCTGGAAGTGCAGGAGCTGAGGAGCTTTGTTCTCCAAGAACTGCCAGATTACATGGTTCCATCATATTTTGAATTTATTGATAAACTTCCTATAACGGCTAATGGAAAATTAGATGTCAAGAGGCTCCCTGTCCCATTTTTAGGGGTCAGTTCCTCTGATAACATAGAGATGCCATCTGATGCAGTGGAGGAAAAAATATTATTAATATGGAGAAGGGTATTAAATAGCGATGCTTTTGGAACAACAGATAACTTTTTTGATGTAGGCGGCAATTCGATATTAATGATAAGACTTATGTCTCAAATTGAAAAGCAGTTTCCAGGAACTATTACTTTAATGGACTTATTTAATAATACTACAGTAAAGGATATATCATCATTTATCCGAAACAAATGCTGTGGAACTAAAAAGCAATTTGAAATAAAGGGATTACAACTTTCCTGTGATTGCTATTCCGATAATATATCAGAAAGATCTATACATTGTTTTGAATATGGTATGTATAATGATGAGCTTATGCAAGCAGGTGAACTGGCCAGCTATTTTCAAGTGGAAGTGATTGACATTATATTATCCATTTATCTATATCTTTTTAGTAGACTATCCAGTAATGAAGTAACTATTTATACAGTTATAGATGAAGATAACTTAATGAAAGAGCATATAGTAAATTTTGAAGTAATTGAAGGCATAAAAGAGTTAGTACAAGCAGTGAACGCTCAACGCTCAGGCGGGGAAGGGACTGTTTATATAAAGTTAAGTTCAAATGAAAATAATGTGATAAAAAGGCAAGTTGGAATGATAAGTGTATTATTTTATGACAAAAAGCTATTAAATTGCAGTTTTAGACCTAAAGAATTTTTTGAGCTTGTATTTGAATTTTCAAAGGAAGACTGTGGATATATTTTTCTCTGTTATTACAATGGGGCTTTGCTTGCAGGGAAAAAGGTTGAAGAAATAATTTACAACTATGCTGAGTTTCTAAAAACTGTCTTTCAAAAATATATAAGGGAGAGGGTAGAGTAATGAATAATCAATACTGCAAAAAGTGTATGTTAAAATCCAACCATCCTGGAATAAGGTATGACAATGATGGAGTTTGCTCTATATGCAGAGGTCATAATGAAAAAGATATGAGCAGCAACTATAATTATATATTAAATGATTATATGGAATATAATGCTGTACCGCCTCGAAAGGATGGAAATTATGACTGTATTTTAATGCTTAGCGGAGGTAAGGACAGCATCAATATGCTTAAAAAAATTGTAACTGAGCAGGGTAAAAAACCATTAGCTTATACATATATCCATCCCTTTGAAAGTGAAAATGCTGAGAAAAATATAGATAAGGTTCTAAACGCAATGGATATAGACCATGTATACTTTACGTCTTATAAAAAATATAAAAAGCTAATGAATAGGGTTTTTACGAGTAAAACCAGGAAAGACAAGTATCAAGCAGAGAAAGCACCATGCATAGCCTGTTCATATTATATGATGCTTTCAGCTTGTATATTTGCCTTAAGGATGAATATACCCTACGTGATGTATTGCGCAGATCCTAACCAAATGCTTGGTTCAGATTCGGATATTACTAAAATAGTAGATTATTTAGAGAATATAGTAGGTATGGAATTGCTGCTAGAGATTTTTGGAGAGCCGCTAAGTGAGCTGCTGAATAAAAACAGGGCAAAGCCTAAAATTATTTTTCCGTATGTAGCCATGTTTGGGAAATATGACGGAGATACCATAATTACAGAGCTTAAGGCAGAAGGACTTTATGAAACGAGTCCTATTGAAACAGGCTGTTCCTTATATGCACTGGTTAATTATTATTCATATTTGAAGTATGACTGTGCTCACTTTGCATTAGAAAATGCAAGTGCTGTACGAAAAGGCATTTGGCCTAGAGAAATGGCAATCGAAGTCGAAAAGAAGTTTAAGGATGCAATATTAATCATAGCATCAAAAACGGAAATAAATGAAAGGGATAAGGAATATTTAGCCTCAGTTTGTCATATGGTTAATCCGGATTCAAAACCAAAAGCACAATACATGTTTAATCTAATTTTGTCCCTTAGAGAAGTGGCAAATAAACTAGAAATTGATTTAAATAGCCTAACAGCAAACTATGACGCAGAATAAGGAGGAAAATATATGTTTGATAATTTATATATTAAAACAGAAGACTTTATAATAAGACCGTTTCAAGAGCTTGACACCGAAGCTTTTCACCATATTTTAAATCAAAGTGAGGTATTAGAGTACCTGCCGGAAGAACCCATGAGCCTTGAAGAAATCAAGGAAATATTAGATTTTTTTAAATACTCTTATAAAAAAAATACACCCGAAAAAATTATTAAGTATACCTTGGCTATTGAAGATATAAAAAGTAATAAGGTAATAGGTTGGTGCGGCTTTGGACCATTGGATTTTGATGGAAGCAAGCTTGAACTTTATTATGGGCTGGCAAAAGAATATTGGGGGAAAGGTATTGCAGCAGAGGCTTCAAGACACGTATTAAAATTTGCTTTTGACAATGGTATATGTGACAGCATTATGGCAGTAGTCAAACCAGAAAACAAGCCGTCTATCAGAGTAATAGAAAAACTTGGCTTCAGATATATAAAAACACTTCGGGGGCTGCCGGAAGAACACAGCTTCTATGAGGGAGAATATTGCTATGAAATGAGAAAAGAATGGTTTAGATAAAATACATGTGCATGAGGTGTTACAATGGATAAAATTGCATTGATTTTTCCTGGTCAGGGTTCTCATTATATAGGAATGGGAAAAAGTATTTATGAAGGCTATAGTTGTGCTAAAAAGATATTTGAAGAGGCTAATGACACTCTTGGCTATAATATAGCCAAGCTGTGCTTTGAAGGTGGAGTTAGAGAACTGAACAGATTGGAAAATATGCTGCCTGCAATATTTACTGTAAGTGTTGCGTTGTTTAACGTATATAAGGAGGAAATAGGGGTACTGCCGCATTTTATGGCAGGACACAGCTTGGGAGAATACTCTGCTTTGACTTGCAGTGAGGCATTAAAGTTCAGCGATGCGCTTAGGATAATAAGACGAAGGAGCGAACTGGCAAAGGATGCAAAAGAGCAGCAACATGGAGCAATGAGCATTATTGAGGAAATTGATGAGACTGCACTTAAAAGAATCTGCTCTGAAGCATCATCTGATGAAAGTAATATTGGAGTTATAGCTTGCTATAATTCAGATAGACAATTTACAGTTTGCGGACATGAAGCAGCTTTATTGGCAATAGAGGATATGGCTTTGGATTTGGGTGCGTTAGTTACTCCTATAATATCAGGTACGCCATTTCATAGCCCCCTTATGAAATCTATATTAAAAGCTTTAGAGGAGGAAATAAATAAGTACAGCTTAAGCTTACCAAGGATACCAGTGATTTCAAACTGTTCTGCAATGCCCTATGAAGCAGGCAAGCCTGTATTTAAAAATCTCATAGAGCAGATAAGTAAGCCAGTAAGATGGAGGGATACTGTAAACTATTTAGTAAATATGGGCGTAAAGGTGTTTATTGATATAGGCCCTCAAAGCTTACTTAAAAATCTTGTCAAAACTATAGTTAATAACGACATACAGGTATTGGCATTTAACCAACAAGAAGATAGACCAGAGATCTTAAGCACCTTTATGGGCAAATCATTGATAAAAACTGTTGAGAGGGATACAATTGCACCTTATATTAAATCTTTGGTCAGCAGCTGTCTTGCAGAGGCGGTTTGTGCCCGAAACTGTAATTGGAATGAGAAGGAGTATGAGGAAGGTGTGCTTGTACCCTATAGTGAGCTTGAAGCTATTCAAAATGAGCTGGATAAGAATAAATTACCTCCAACTATTGAACAAATGCAAAACGCTTTAGAGAAGCTATTTATAATATTTGATACTAAGAAGGTGCCAAATAGTGAACAGCAGAGGAGAATAAAAAGAATTTTAGGGAACAACAGTACATCTCATATTTTCTCGGATTTTATAGAAAGGAGATATGGGGAGAGTGAAAGAATTTAGTGATTTCAATTTTAAGAGCTTGGATAAAGAACACGAAGAGAATAGCTCGAGAATAAAAAAAGTATCCAGAAAGGATATAGCAATAATCGGAATATCAGCTAAAATGCCTTTGGCAGATAATTTAGAGGAATTCTGGAACAATATTAAAAATGGAAAAGACTGTATAAGGGGTATGAATAAGGAGCGGCAAAAAGATTGTGACAGTTATTTATATTTTTTAAATAAAAGCTTGATGGATATTCAATATGAAGAAGGAGCCAGCATTGATGATATTGACAAATTTGATTATGAGTTTTTCCGCATATCACCAAAGGAGGCAAGCCTTATAGATCCAAACCAGCGATTATTTCTGCAAATTGCCTGGTCAGCACTGGAGGACTCAGGGTATATAGGAGAAAGTCTCAAAGGCAGCAGAACAGGTGTCTTTTTAGGTTTTGCAAGTGATCCAGAATATAAAGATATGATTGAAAATATAAATCCAGAGCTGCTTTATACAGCCTTACCAGGAAACATCAGATCTATAATAGCAAGCAGAATCTCTTATATATTAGATTTAAGGGGACCAAGCATGATTATAGATACAGCATGTTCTTCCTCTCTGGTTGCAGTACATCAGGCCTGTCAGAGCATACGCAATGAAGAATGTGATATGGCAATAGCAGGGGGAGTACAAGTTCATCTGCTGCCTTTTAGAAAGACAAGAGTAGGGATAGAATCTTCTGATATGAGAACAAAAACCTTCGATATGGCTTCTGATGGAACAGGTGCAGGTGAGGGTGTAATAGCTTTTATACTAAAACCCCTATATATGGCTGAACGAGATGGAGATAATGTTTATGCAGTAATTAAAGGCAGTGCAGTAAATCAGGATGGAAGCAGTATTGGGATTACTGCACCAAATGTTGCAGCTCAAGAATCTGTACTTGTAAGTGCATGGAGGGATGCAGGTATCGATGCAGATACAATTACATACATAGAAGCTCATGGAACAGGAACCAAGCTAGGTGATCCTATAGAAATAGATGCAATAAATAGAGCTTTTGTAAGATTTACAGCTAAAAAGCAGTTTTGTGCTGTTAGTTCGGTAAAATCGAATATAGGACATCTTGATAACAGTGCAGGAGCAGCTGGTCTGCTTAAGGCTGTACTGTCTCTGAAAAATAGACAGCTGGCACCTAATCTGCATTTTAACAGACCAAATGAAAAAATAAACTTCGTTAACTCCCCCGTTTATGTAAATAATGATTTGCAGGATTGGGATAGTAATAATCTTCCAAGACGGTGTGGAGTCAGTTCCTTTGGAATGAGTGGGACCAATTGTCATATTGTTTTGGAAGAGTATTTCAAGAGCCAGGGAGAGAGTTTAAAAAACTGTGATAAGAGTCATATTCTGTTACTATCGACAAAAAATAGATACTCACTTGTAGAGCTTATTAAAAAATATCTAGTTTACTTTTCAAAACCACAAAGTGAAAGTATATCAAATATATGCTACACCTCATGTGCAGGGCGAGAGCATTATAATTTGAGGCTTGCAGTTATACTAAAGGAATCAGGGGATTTTATTAGTAAATTTTCAAAGTTGAACCTTGAACGGGAGAATTTTTTAGATATAGAAGGTGTATTTTTTGGAGAGCATCGTGTTATAGCTGCTGAAGATGAAAAAACAAAAGCAGGGGATATTACAGAAAAAGAAAAATCGGAGCTGACAAGAAGGTTTCATGCGAAAGCATCAAAAGGTGAAATAAGGCTAAAAGAAATATGTGAGCTGTATGTAGCTGGTGCCGATATAAACTGGAAGGCTTTGGCTTTTGATAAACCAATGAAAAGGGTTGCACTGCCTGCATATCCATTTAAGCCTATGAGATGCTGGCTGGATATACCTCTAGCTGATATGCAGAATATCGGTGTTGATACAAAAGATATTTTTCATACAACAAAATGGGAAATAGATGAACTGCGACCGATAGAAAGAAATGATAGATCAGGCAAGGTTTTAATAATAAAAACAGACAGTAATAATTTAAGCAATCTATTGACTGACAAGCTTAAAGGAGTGTATGAGCAAGTAATTGAAGCAAATATTTCAAATGGTTTCAAGCAATTAAGCCCTGATGTATATTGTATACAAAATATTGAAGAGGATTTTGTGAAGATATTTGAGATAATAAAAAAACATAATATCAAGAACGTAATACATGCAGTTATGCTTTCTCAGGGTGTAGAGAGTAGTGATGAATATATATTAAGGAAAAGACAGTCTATAGGTTTATACAGCCTTCTCAATACTATAAAAGGTATTGTTCGGAACGAAATAAGGTATGAATTAGAAATGACTATAATAACCGATTATGCTCACGCTGTAGTTGAAGACCAACACAGTGTATTGCCAGAAAATTCAATGCTTTTTGGAATGGCTAAGTCTATAAAGTGGGAGTATCCGAATATAATTTGCAAATGTATAGATATAGATAATAATACTGATATTAACAAAATGGCTGAAGAGATAAAGGCGAAGTCAGGAAGCTTTGTAACTGCATACAGGAATAACAACAGGTATTCCGAAAAGGTAGTACAAGTTAAATTAAATACTGATAGCTTTGAAACTGTCAAAATAAAGGATAATGGTACATATGTAATAAGTGGCGGAGTGGGTAGAATAGGTCTCGAAATGGCGAAATATCTAGCCAGTAAAAAAAGTGTAAACTTGATATTAATAAATCGTTCAAAATTCCCAGAAAGAGATCAATGGGATTCTGTTATTCAGGATAAACCAATGGATGTACAAGCTGAACGTATAAAGGAAATAAGATTTATAGAAAGCCTTGGTTCAAGTGTCATACTGCATAATGCGGATATCAGCGATGAAAATCAGCTTAAAGCTGCACTTGAGTATATCAGAAATAAATTTGGAAGGATAGATGGTTTAATCCATGGAGCAGGAATAGGGGTAGGTTTGACTGGTGTACCTACAGATCTGGATTCCGAAGAGATTTATGAGCAGGTGTTATCTGCTAAGGTTAGGGGCACATGGCTTCTATCTAAGCTTACAGAAAATGACAAGCTGGATTTTTTTATAATGTTTTCATCCGCTATCACTCTTATTGGTGGAGTAGGAAGCGGAAGCTATACCGCTGCAAACTATTATCTGGATTCATTTGCTGGGTATATGACAGCAAAAGGCAGAAAAGCTTTGACCATAAATTGGCCTGCATGGAATAAAGATAAGCTGATTGAGAAGCTTAAAATAAACGAAAATAAGCAGATAATGAAAATAATATCCCCAGATATGGCTATTATGGCTTTTCATAAAGCTCTTCACTCATCCTTCAACAGGATAATAATAGGTGAGTTCAATTATAAAGGTTCATTATTTGATATGCAGGAGCATTTGCCTTTTACCTTTACTGAAAAGCTTGCTTCTGCAATAAATCGTCAGATAGAGCTGCAAAGATTAAGTAAAAACAACAAGGCTGAAACTAAGGAAATGAAGCTTACAGGCAGCAGTAAGGGTATATATTCTGATATAGAAAAAAGAATAGCAAATATTTGGCGAGAGGTTTTAGGGTTTGACGAGATAAGTATTAATTCCAATTTTTTTGAAATCGGTGGAGACTCGCTTATGTTGGTAAAGGCACAGAAGCTTATGGAAATAGAATTCCCAGGGAAAATAAAACTACCAGATTTCTTTGCCTATTCAACTATTAATAAGCTGGCCAAATTTATAACAGGCTTTGAACAAAAAGAAGCCGATGCTCAAGGTGATGTTCCAGATCTTAAGCCTGATAATAAAGATGAAATATATAAGCTTATTAAGGATATCGAATCTGGCAATATTGATATTGAAAACGCAATCAATATATATGGCATGCTGGAGGTTAATAATGGGAAATAGGAAGCTTTTAGAATTAATTTTAAAAAGTATTGTTCAAGGTAAGATTGATAAGGACATAGGTGTCGATTTGCTTGACCAACTAAAAAAGAATGCGTATACACATTCCAAGGATATAGCAGTAATTGGACTGGCAGTAAAAGCTTCATATGCTAATAATATAAAAGAGTTCTGGGATAATTTAAGAAATAGCAGGGATTGCATTAGAAGATTTCCCCCAAATAGAGAAGAGGATATATCCAGTTACATAAGCAGTATTAAGGGAGATGAAGCTGTAGAGTTTAGTGATGGTGCGTATTTGGATGAAATTGATAAATTTGATTATAAGTTTTTTCATATATCACCTAAAGAGGCAAGTCTTATGAACCCCAACCAGAGGCTTTTTCTTCAAACTGCATTAGAAGCTATTGAAGATGCAGGTTATGGAGGAGATAGAATCATAGGAACCAAGACAGGCGTTTATGTAGGATTCAGTGGTGATGAACTTTATGATTACAAGAGTATGCTTATATCCGCTGACCCCTCTTCCATTTCTTTTGGTGCGCCAGGAAACTTTTCATCTATAATAGCAGGAAGAGTAGCATATTTTCTGAACCTGAGAGGTCCCAGCATGATAGTAGATACAGCTTGCTCATCATCTCTGGTTGCCCTGCATACTGCATGCAGGGCATTACAAAACGGAGATTGCAGTATGGCTTTGGCTGGGGGAGTCAGAATAAGTCTGCTGCGAATAAAAGGTGAGCTTGATTTGGGAATACATTCAAGTGACGGCAAAACACGAACCTTTGACGAAGCTTCAACAGGCACTAATGGCGGCGAAGGAATAGGGATAGTAATGTTAAAACCTCTCAACGCTGCTATCAGGGACAAGGATAACATTTATGCAGTCATAAAGGGTTCAGCAGTAAATCAGGATGGCAGTTCTATCGGTATTACTGCGCCTAATGTCAAAGCTCAAGAAGAAGTATTGGTACAAGCATGGGAGGAAGCGGGCATAAATCCTGAAACATTGACATATATTGAAGCTCACGGCACAGGAACCAGACTAGGCGATAGTGTAGAAATTTCAGGAATAACAAGGGCATTTTCCAGATATACCAGTAAGAAGCAGTTTTGTGGCATTGGCTCTGTTAAAACAAACTTAGGACATTTGGATCAGTCCTCAGGAGTTTTGGGATTTATCAAGGCAGTGCTAATTTTAAAGAATAAGCAGATTCCGCCTATAAAACACTTTAATAGACCGAATAAGGAAATAAGCTTTCACAATTCTCCAGTATATATAAATAATGAATTAGTCAGCTTAGAAGATGAATCTGAACCAATAAGATGCGGTGTAAGTGCCTTTGGCATCAGCGGAACCAATTGTCATATTGTACTTGAGGAATACAAAGGAGCAGAACAGGCTAATGCTCAAAACGTTACTTTTGAGTTTAATGTATTAACTATTTCCGCCAAGAGTCTGCACGCTATAAAGAAACTGATTACGTCCTATTATGAATTTATTAGCAGTGAGCATATAGATATAAGGGACATGTGTTATACGGCAAATACAGGAAGAGGGCATTACAGCTTCAGACTTGCAATAATATTTAAGGATTTAGATGAGCTGATAAAAAAGCTGTCAGACATCTGCTCCTCTGAAAATTTGTACAATATGAATCTGAAAGATGCATATTTTAATGAATTTAAAACAGTACCTGATAACAAGCTTGATAAAAAAGAGTTTGAGATTACAGAACAGGAGCATGAGCTTCTCAGTGAGCGTGCAGATAATATAATAAATGAATTATATAGCTATGATGGGAGCAGTAAGCATATAGCGGAGCTGTGCAAGCTCTATATAAAGGGTGCTGCTGTAAACTGGCTGGCAGTATATAAAAATGAAAGCAGAAGAAAAATCAGCTTGCCTGTCTACCCCTTCGATAAATATAAATGCTGGATTAAATGTATGGATAATAAATCGAAAGTAATAGATGAGGGCAGCTTTTTGCACAAAACCCAGTGGGAGTTGTCTCAACTGAATAAGACGGATAAAAAAACAATAGGGAGTACATTGATTTTTAGAGGTGAGGGCAGAAAAGGAATTATTATCACAGAGGGTATAAAGGAACTGGCTGAAGCTGTAATTGAAGTTACTTTGGGAGAGGAATACAAAAAGATAAATTCTTGCAGATATATAATCAAAAACTGCATACACGACTATGAAAGATTATTAGGCGATATTGATATGGATAATATCAATACCGTAATTCATTTGTTGACATTAGATTTAAAGAGTACAACAGATGATATTAGCCAGCTTAAAGATAAAGAAGATTTGGGAGCTTATAGTATGTTTCGCTTAATCAAAGCTTTGAGTCAATATGATGAAGTTCCTATAAGAATAAATATAGTTTCAGAATATGTAGATCCGGTTACCCGTAAAGAGGTTAGATTAAACCCTGAGAATGCAATATTATTTGGTTTGGCAAAAGTGATAGAATGGGAAAACACAAATCTCAAAATAAAATGCATTGATGTAGATGATGAGACATATGCAAGCAATATAATAGACGAAATGGAAGCTGATATTGATAGCTTTAAGATGGCATACAGAAATGATAAAAGATATGTTGAGCTGTTAAAGAATGTAGAATATGAGGACGTTACTGATAACAGTCTGATTGTAAAAGAGGGCGGGGTTTATATAATAACTGGAGGAACTGGTGCAATCGGTTTAAAGGTAGCAAAGTATCTATCACTAAAAAACAAGATAAAGCTAGTGTTAATAAGCCGAAATGATATATCGCAGAATAAGAAGAAAATGGATGAAATCGAACAAATTAAGAAGCTGGGCTCTGAAGTATATGTATACTCAGCTGATGCCTCAGACTTTAATAGTATGAAGAACGTTATGACAGACGTAAAAGACCGGCTTGGTTCAATAAGGGGCATAATAATCGCGGCTGGAACAGGTGGTGGAACGCTTGCAGCAATAGAAAGTGAGGAAAATATTTCAAAAATATTTGATCCGAAAATAAAGGGTGCATGGATAGCTGATAAATTGACACAAGACGAGCCCATTGACTTTTTTATAAGCTTTTCCTCTGCAATTACACTGACAGGAGGACTAGGTGGAGGCGCATATACAGCTGCAAATTCATATTTGGATTCCTTTGCTGCCTACAGGAGAATAAAGGGCAAAAAAGCTATTACCATTAACTGGCCTATTTGGTATGAGACAGGGCTGTCAGAAGGCGTTGCAAGCTTTGAAGAAAGACAGCTATTTAAGACAATAAAACCCGAAAAAGCAATAGCGGTACTTGATATTGCAGTTAAGAGCAGCTTATATAATATTATTATTGGTGAAATAAATTATGAAAGCTCAATTTTTGGAATTAAAGACAGGCTGCCTTTTAATATGGATGATAAAATAAAATGTAAAATATCCGGTGGAAAATCTAACAGCAAAATCAAGAAAAAAGAACGAAGCGTATCTAAAAGCGTGATATTAAGCGGACGTGAAAGTAATTGTTATACTGATACTGAAAAAAGAGTTGCAGATATATGGGCTGAAGTCATGGGTTTTGATGAAGTAAGTATTTATGATAACTTCTATGAAATAGGCGGAGATTCCATTATTGCCATGAAAATAATTAATATACTTAAAAAGAAGCTGGGTATTTCCATGGAGATTTCTGACTTTTTTAAAAGCCTTACAATAATGTCTTTCGCAGAATGCATAGAAAATATCTATTTATCTAGTAAAGATGCCAAAAACGATTTTTGTCCTATAGAGTTAGCAGAAAAGAAAGAAAGCTATAGTCTTTCCTCTCCTCAAAAGAGATTATTTATTCTTAATCAAATTGAAAAGGACGGTATTCATTATAACGAGCCGGCGGTAATGCTAGTAATGGGACCCCTTGACAGAAATAAATTTGAAAATGCCATAAGTAATCTTATCAAGCAGCATGAAATACTAAGAACTTCTTTTGAGCTTGTAGAAGGAGAGCCTGTACAGATTGTGCATGATGATATTGACTTTAAAATTGACTATGTTGAAGCTGGCGAAGCGGAAGCGGACAAGCTGGTAAAAAGCTTTATAAAGCCCTTTGAATTAGATAAGTTACCTTTAATCAGGGTGAAGCTTATAAATATTGAAAGCAATCGTCATATAATGATGTTTGATATGCATCATATAATTTGCGACGCAGCTTCTATGCAGATACTGCTTCAGAGCTTTATAAGCTTCTATTTGGGATTTGAAGTTTCACCTCTTAAAGTGCAATATAAGGATTATTGCGAATGGCAGAAGAAGCTAATGAAGACTGAGTCATTCAAAAAGCAGGGAGCATTTTGGCACAGCATATATTCAGACAAAATCCCTGAGTTAAAGCTTTATGCAGACTTTGAGAGACCGAAGAAAAAGAGCTACAAGGGCGATAAGGTACTCTTAACTGCTGATAAGGTATTATCAGAAAAGGTAAAAAGTCTGGCTGTAAATTTTAATACAACGCCATTTATGATTTTACTAAGTGCATATTATATACTGCTTCACAAATATTCTTCAAGTGAGGATATAGTTATAGGCACACCGATACTTGGGAGAACTCACTCGGATTTGGAAGACTTGATAGGCATATTTGTAAATACATTGCCATTGAGAAATAAACCAGAGCCTGATAAAGCAGTAAGCACATTTGTTGCAGAGGTAATAGATAATTCTTTAAAGGCATATGAAAATCAAGACTATCAGCTTGAAATGCTTGTTGATGAGCTAGGCATAGGCGGCAGGTTGGACTCAAACCCACTGTTTAATGTTGGTTTTACCTTGCAGAAGGTAAATATTCGTCGATTTAGTGCAGGTGACTTGGAGTTTTATCCTTATGAGTTCGAGCATAATATATCAAGATTTGATATTGCTTTATTAGCAGCAGAAGAGGATGGAATATTTACTTTTACTTTTGAATATAGCACAGACCTGTTTAAAAGAAAAACAATGGAAACAATTGCGAAGCATTATCTGCGGATACTTGACTATATTACCAGCGATTCAGCTTTGAAAATAAAAGATATAAATATGAACATGAAAAAAGAAGAAATTGCTAATTCCTATGCAAAGGGCGTGGAATTCAATTTTTAAATTGAATAGGGTTTTTAGCTAAA
>CALGKJ010000055.1 GCA_937930535.1 uncultured Clostridia bacterium | reverse complement strand
TATATGAAGGAATGTACCAAGCCCCAAACCATTTAGATCTGCTTCTATAAGAGCCACTCTGGGCTTTTTGCCCTCCTTGGTATTTACTCCAGAGCTGGCAATTGCACATGCTACATTGGTGCTTAAAAAGGTCTTTCCACTGCCTGGCTTTATAGATGAAAATACATGTAGATTCTTATAACAGTCTGCATCCTCCTCATCGTTTTCTTCCTTTGGAATCTCAAATTGTATTAGATTATTTTTATGGTTTCCAGTGCCTTCTTGTACCTTTTTTATAAGATATGCCATATCCTCCTGAGTTTTGGGAGTATCTAAGATATGCTTAAGCATCTGTATCGATATTTTGCTTTCATGAATAACATCTGTTACTCCAGCCATTATAAGCAATCCCAAGGAATTTACCTTCAGCTCATCCTTAAAGTCAACATTACCTGCCAAATATATTATCCTTATAGAAGGAAAGTCTTTCACAATCTGAAAAAGTATAGTTACCAAGGACTCTTTACCCCCTAGGGCTTCTGCAACAAGAAGTATATCAGGCTTGTAGAATTCACATGCTTCATATAGCTCTTTTCTATATTGGATTACGCCAATTTCCTCATAGTCCTCAAAGGATCTTATGGAATCATCTATTATCTTCTGCCCACTGGCAACAAGTATTTTTTTTGACATATTATTGGGAGTACACCAAGTTGTGATGTACTCCGTTCACCTCCTAATATTCAACTATAATAACGCATAGTTTTATAACTTTAATCATCCTCATCCCTAATCTTCCTTTGTGAAGAATCTTCCTGCATATCGCTGTTATTATTGTTATTATCTGTAGGTACTGACACTGCTTTCTGCGGATCCTTTTGCTCAAGCATGACCTTAGAGGTTTCTGCGTTTGCATTACCGCTGAATATCTTACCATAGTCTCCGAGAACAAAGCCCAAGGTTTCATAGGTTTCACTTTCCGAGAATCTGCTTAATAGTTGAATTTCGCCGGACATTTGTCTTGTTGCTATTTCCTCCGCCTGCTCTGGTGTAACCGCCAGTATCAGTATGCCAAGCTCCCCTGAGCCTTTTGCATCTACACTGATGCTTTGCCCTGAATTAGATACTCCAGAAGCGATTTCATCCTGTGTGTATTTTGAATGATTAGCAAATTTAAAACCGTTTTCCGTTGCTACATTATAAACTATTACATCCTGCATAAATATTTTAGAATAGGTGAAGCTGTCGCTTGACTCGCCGCCGCTTTTTATCTTTCCTTCTCCCACAAACATCAAGTCCACCCGATCTCCTCTTTTTATCTCTCCCGCAAAACCTGTGGAGTAGCTTATGGGCAAGGTTATTTTTCTCAGTCTGGATAGATCCAGCCTTGTAAAAGGATCTATACCTTCTTCTCCATTTAGCTGAGGAGTATACACGAAGGAATTTTTAAATACCTGAGTCATAACATATTTATTTACTATTTCAGCAGAGTTTGTTGATAACTGCTTGGTTAGTATAGCTTTTCTGGGTATTGTCACAAGCTTTATATCCTCAGGATTAACCTTTGTACCAGTAGGCATGTCTCTGGTATATACATATACATTAACAGGGTCTATTTCGCTTTGGATATATGAGTAGAAGGAAACAGAACAGAAAATCAGAATCAAAATCTGAATAACTATAATAAAAATCTTTTTCTTTTTCAACTATTACTCCCCCTGTTCCCTAATAAAATTAATTTCCCCAGCTCCTTAAAAAGAAGCTTTATATTCTCATTATCGCAGTATAGTACTTGCGGATAAGCAAGATAATTGGCATCTGCAAATTCCTTGTGCCAATCTGGAACCTTGGTAACCTTTTCTGATTGAATCCATTGCTTTATGCCCTTTATATTCAACTGAGCATTAACATACTTGTTTACCAAGTAATGGAGCTTTTCTTCAAGCTGTATGCCATTGGTTCTGTATTCATTAAGCCTGTACAGCATATAGCCAATAGAGCTAATATCCTGAGTCATAACAAAGAATATCTGACTTGAGTATATTAGTGAGTGCATTAGTATATCCTTTTGAGCATATGTATTGATATCAAGAATAACAAAATCATATTCCATTTGATATAAAAGATACATGTACAGATCCTTCATGGAATTGTAATTGATGTCGTTTTTATCCTTATCACTGGTCTTAATATATCTCTTGGAATAAAGCATAAAATCCAAACTGTCAGGAAACTTTTTGTAGTTTTCCTGATAATCGCTTTCTTGTTTCTTTATCTCCTTTGTCTTTACAATTGCATTAGATATCTCATTATAGCTATTTGTTTCCAGACCATAGATAGCGGTATCAACTCCATATTTAAATTCGCCAATATTATATAAATAATGTACCGAAGGAAACCTATCATTTACCTCAATAAAAATAACCTTATATCCTTTGGATGCCAGCTCAAAGGCTGCATTAAGGGCAAGTGTCGTAGTACCAACACCAGATTTTGCACCAAAGAATGATATTATCTTTTGCCTTACTCCATGAGGAATAGTATTCGACTGATCATTGGCTGGTGCTAATACAGACTTAAATTTGCTGAAAAATCCTCCGGTCTTGCTGTCACTTTCCACTAGCTTTTTTTCTGAGGGTTTAGGTTGTGTTTGTATATGTTCGAGCTGCGCTAATTCAGCTTTAGGCTGTGAAAACACTGGTATGGTTTGGGGCTGCACTGGTACAATCTTATGCTGCCTAATAGTGTTATTAATACTTTGTGTCTCCAACAATCCACTGTCAGCAGCATCTGACTTTTCAAAAGCTGCTATGCTTTTTTGCATTGGAAGCTGGTTAATTTGATATATCGGAGGGGATTTTTCAAATTCACCATTTCCGTTTTCTTCTTCAGGCATATCTTGATTTACAATAGGCTTTGGCTTAGGCTGTAAATGCTTTATGTCTTCAAATTCTGTTGGTCTTCTTACTAGATCCAGTATATTTGGAATAAGGGGCGTATCTCCATATAAAATATCGTATATTCCGTATCCAATCAGAGTAGCCAATAAAGCATCTCCTGGGTATCTGTCCCCTGCAATGAAAACAACTCTTACTTCTGAAAAGCTGCTTCTTATTTCGTTAATGATTTTTAATATATTTTCGTTTCCTTCTAATGTTTCACGAATAATAATAATATCAGGCTTGTTTTGTTTTATAGCATGAATTATTCCCTCTCTGTAGCCTATGGCACCTACAAATTGGAATTCCTTATCCAGCTTCTTTATCAAATATTCTTCCAGTGTGATATAGCCTATTGCCAGTAAGACTCTCATCATAATGTGCTCAATCCCTCCTTGTAGAAGTATTTTATATACTTCCCTACATGCTAGTGTATAAATTACTATATAAATCGCAATAAATATATTACATTATCGCAAATATGTTGTGCGATTTATATCTGATAGAAAGCAAGCAAAAGCGTTTGAACAATGTAAGATATTTATTGCTTTCTATATAGGGTGTAATTTTATATTTATAATATTATTAACTCATCAAAGTATAGTGTGTTTTTATCTATATCAGTAACATTACGATAGCTTTTAAATTATATACAGCAGTCCAAAAAATAATAAAAATAAATGCTTAATACTCAATTAAACATTTATTTTTATTATTTTGGCTGAAAAGCCTAATATGACGTGCTTTTTGTACTTATAAATATTTTACACCAAAATAGAGATGTTCCTTTTTAGCAGAATATCACCATTTTGGTGCAGACTTTAAATAAGGGATTTTAAGTTGTTTATATATGAAATAAGCTGCAATGTGTCCTGTAATTGTGAGCTTGCATCGAATTTTTTTTCAAAAATGCTGCTTATTATCTTTGCTATTTCTTCCTTGGCATCTCTACTTAGCTTTGTTCCATCTGGAGATGTCATATCCTCCTCTGAAAGTATTACTTCAAGGATAGTTTTAGCTCTCTTTTTAGAATTTTTCTTCATTTTGGCGTATGGCAGCAAATCCTCTACAGAAACCTTCAATGCTGTTGCCAGTTTTTCAATCATTGGAAAGGTTGGTGTATTTCTTTGACCTTTTTCCAATCTATTGATATATGAAGCAGATATCCCTGTAAGGTTTTCCAAATCCCTTAAGGTTAATTTTGCTCTTTCACGATAATGCTTGACCAATGAGCCAAAAGCCTCAGGAATTGCTCTATCCAACTGAGTCTGAATAGTCTTTATCTTTTTACCCAGCTCTTTAGCGATTTCCTGTTCGAAGTCTTCTACCTTCTCCTTAATTGCATTAAGCTTTTCTTGTCTTTCTTCGCTAGGAGATTCCTTTGAGCTTTCGAGTGCCTTCAATTCACTGATTATCTCCAGTACATCCTTCCTGCCAGCAGAC
This sequence comes from uncultured Clostridia bacterium, assembly GCA_937930535.1. GTDB lineage: Bacteria > Bacillota > Clostridia > Lutisporales > Lutisporaceae > CALGKJ01. Next base: position 25,314 of record CALGKJ010000055.1, on the reverse strand, counting down.
TTCATCTTCATCTCTAACTGGATAAACCAATTTGTATCCTTGTTCTCATTTACTACGTCATTTCCTACCAATACTTCTTCATTTACTACTTCCTTCACCTTTAAGCCCCTCCCTAATATTCAGTTGTAGTTGTAGTTTAGTGATTTCTTTACTCACTTTTACCCCTAACTTATACAAAGTTAATTTATCCAATATAATTCATTTAACTCTTATATACACAAGAAAAAATATTTGACAATTATCAGAATATCTCGTTGACTTTAGGTAACATATATCTTATAATTGTATATAGTAAATCCAATAAAAATAACTTGTACAAGCTATACTATATAAATCACATAAATATGTTACATTATCGTAAATATGTTGTGCGATTTATATTTAATAGAAAGCAAACGAAAGTGTTTAGCGAAGTAAATTATTTATTGCTTTCTATATAGATGCTTGCGTAATATGCAGGCTTGATACTCAGTACACTCTGTAAAATAAATATTATCTTGTAAGTACAATTCTGAAGCTTGGAGCAGCTTCGTCAGGAGTTGTGCCTATACAAAATATGTAGTGCTCCTAAATATGAAGTAAAGGAGCTTTACCTATACTATAGTATCGAAAAGGGGGGTTTCATCATGCCTAAAACAGAGTCTTACAAACTAACCAGAGGTTTAAAAAGTATAATTAAATCTGCTATCTTAGAAACAAACACTAACAACCGTTATGTTCTATGTGACAAAATCTGTCAAATTTGTGTTGACAGATATGAAGGTGATAATTTAGAATACCAATTAGAAAGAATGAACATTGAAACTACAAAAAGAGTTCTTGAAGCAATAGATACATTCTACTATAAATACGCAAAATTTGTAGACAACGAGTAAGCTCTGTTGTTTTGCGAGGTTTAAATATAGATACAATTTAGCTTCAGTTGCCTCAAGTCCATTATACACAGCATGTTGCTTAAATGCAATAGTTATCGTGTAAATAGTCTACTTATTTTTGAGTTTGACTATATGTAATGACAATATTTTCACAAGATATTGCCTTATATTTCAAATACATAATTTTTTATATAAAAAATGAGAAAGTGCCTAAATTAAAAATTTATTAAGTATTCACTTTCTATTAAATATAGATGATGTATAAACTTCATCATCATTTATATATAGGGAAGCAACCATAAAACTTAACTTACTCATAAGTTTGTTAAGTTTTATGGTTGCTTCCCTTTTAGGTTTTTAGCTTAGTATAATCTAAGTTTTAAGCTAAAAACCCTATATAGTGTAGTATAAGTGTAGATTTTATTAATCAAGATAGAGGCTTTTGTGTATTGATCTTATTATTACAGCTTGCCCTTATCCTTTTAAATGCCTTTAATTATCTTCTTTTATTATATAAGTCACATAAGATATTTACGATAATGTATATATTTATTGGGATTTATATAAAACATAACAAAGTCCATCCTCATATATTTTTTCCCATTTCCCTGTTTCTAGTAAATACTTTTCAAGAATATTGTTTTTGTGCAGCAGAAGCGCATCAAAATTATATTTTTCAATGACTTCATAGCATCCAGCCAGCCCCATATCTATACTAACTCCCTCTTTAAATATAGGTACAAATACATCAGCTCTGCCATCATAAAATGGATATATTCCATCATCATGTAATTCCCAAATCAGATATCCACCAAAATTATATAGGTTAAACATCCTTTCCGGTTTATACTCTCTAAGCTTTTGCATTGCGCCAGCAGGGTAGTCTGATAGGTCAATAACATCATCAGGAGCAGTAATACTAAATACAGAAAGCATAGTTAATAAAGCTGCTGCAATTGAAAGAGCTGTTCTTATCCTTTTTTCTGTTGCAAAGGTCTTTATACTTCTTAGTACGGCATTAGCTTTTCTGCTCATTCCTAAGTCAAAATCAAGCTTTATACCATCAATATGGTAAAATACAGCCGGTGTCATAAGTATTAAAAATATTGCTTGTATTCTTTGATGCTTCAGTGTTGCATAGGAATAAATACCAAACAGTAAAAAATCCTGAAGTCTTATTTTTTTAATTGTACATATGAAAATACTTATAATAAATACCAAGCATAGATATAATATAAACGCCTCTGATAAGTGAAAATCGGGACTTTTCCACTCTATTATATAATCCATAAGTACTGGGTTTTTCAGCATTTCAAAGGAATAGGTCAGTGCCTTTATGCCATAGGGATTTACTAATGCGCATATAATGAAAACCGACATCCAAAGCAACAACTGTTTTCGCTTTTCCATAATCAGCTTATGTGATTCCAGTTTCCCTGCTGCAAGATTAAAGGAATTAGCAGCAATTATAGCTAGAAATACTGAGATGAACGTAATTAAAACGCCGCCATGAAGATTAGCAATTAATAATGCTGCTATTGCAAAATAAATACTTGACTTGTATGTAAGCTTTATATTATGCAGCTTATCATTATTAATATATCTTAGTAAAAATTTATAAAACATAGTAAGCAGAATAAAGGTAAATATTTGAGGTCTCAGCTTAAAAAAACCATTGATATTTACGACAAACATAATCGCCCATGGTATCGAGATTAATGGATGTGTAATAAAATATTTTTTATATTCATAAAAGGTTAGTGCTACGAATATCAGGAACATCAAGTTTGCTATAAAAATCAGTCCATAAAATCCCCAAAGTTGATATAGCATATAAAATATAACATCTGTCAACCACTCATGGGCAATCCATGGCAGCTTTGAGCTGATACCAACCCAAGAAAATACGTCATAGTGCGGTATTGTATTATTTCTTATAATATATTCTCCTGTTTTCAAATGCCACCAAAAATCCGAATCATTAATTTGATAAGTTCCAACAATAATTGAAAGCAGTAGTATTAATATAAGTACCAGATTTTCTAACTTTATGGGCCTTCTATTATAGAGCATAGCACCTAACCCCTGTCTGTTTTATTATTTAGTATTTCTTTTACTAAGTATAATGGTCTTTCTTTTACCTCACATGATATGCGAGCTATATACTGACCTACAACGCCAATAAGAAATATCTGAAATCCATTTAAAAATAATATAGTTACTATCAAGGAGGTCCATCCGTTGATTGGAATATTTGTGAATAGCTTAAATAATATAAATACTGAACCTAGAGCTATACTAAAGCCTGATATAAACATACCAATAACTGCAATCAAGGTTAATGGAGCAGTGGAAAATGATGTGATGCTGTCTATTGCCAAGCGCATTAATTTTATGTAGTTATATTTTGTTTCTCCAGCATTTCGCTTCTTACGATTGAATTCAATACATGTTTGCTTATATCCGCCCCAGCTTATCAGTCCCCTTACTATCCTGTTTTTTTCCTTGAAATTATTAAAATCCGACACTACCCTTCTGTCTATTAATCTAAAATCACCTGTGTCCTCAGGAATCTTTGTATCGGCAAAGCCATTGAATACTCTATAAAAAAGCTTTGAAGTAAATTTCTTTAGAAAAGTCTCACCTTCTCTGCTTTTTCTTTTTGCGTACACTATTTCGTATCCCTGCTCCCATAGCTTTAGCATTTCTGGTATCAATTCAGGCGGATCCTGCAAGTCAGCATCAATAATAATGACAGCATCTCCATTACAATAATTAAGTCCCGCTGTAGTAGAGGCTTCATGCCCGAAATTTCTTGTAAAAGTAATTGCCCTTACATTTTTATCTTTGCTGCATAGCTCTTTCATTATTTGAAAGGACTTGTCCTTACTGCCGTCATCAACCAATATTATTTCATATTCGTATTTAGTAAGTTGATTTGCTACTCTGATCAATTCCTCATAAAGCTTTAAAAGATTTTCCTCTTCATTATAAACAGGAGATACTATAGAAATAATTTTCTTATTCACAAAGACACCTCTCAATGCATTACTTCTTTCTAACCACTGCTATTAGCGAAACACCAAATAGAAAATTTATGTGTTTTAAAAACAGTCCTTCTAAACTGAATATTTTTTGCAGAATATTATTAAGTAGAGGAGATGGTAATTTCGTATCCAAAGTTGATGATTCTCCCTTTAGCAATACCTGAATTTTTCTAACAATATATAACGGGATAAATAAAAAGAAGTTATAATAAGATATTTTTTCAATAATAAAACCACCTTGCTTTAGCTTTGTAAGCAGTTCTTTCCTTGTATATCTTCTTTTATGCTGGTGTATTTCGTCATGCTTACTCCATAAAAAGCTGTAAGCTGGAACTGTAATTATCATAACCCCATGGTTTTTTAACAGCTCATAAAGTGATTTAATCGCTTTTGTATCCTCTTCAACATGCTCCAATATGTCGAGAGCAGTAATTATATCGAAGCTGTATTTATTATAGGGAATATCCTCTGGCAGAGTACCCTTTTTTATCTCCCCATCAAAAAGCTTTCTACTAAACTCAATAGCTTTTTCAGAGCTGTCCAGACCATAAACCTTACCATAAGCTTCCAGACATTTAAGCATAAGACCACTACCGCAGCCTACATCAAGTATATTCATTAGGCTGCGACTATCTAGGTATTTGTTAAGCAAGCCTAATACAATAGTCTTTTTTGAAGCAAACCACCAATGCACAAACTCCTTATTATATAAATCCTCATATAAAAAGTCCTTTATGACAATCACCGCCTAACCTATATTTAAAGCCGCCTTATTTATATAAATAGTGATAAAATATTGGATAACCGCAAATAAGTTAAACTATTTATATTAAAAATTTGGATTCTCTTGTTTCCACTCATCAAGCTTCTTTTTGATTATATCAATTACTTTTAACAAAGCTTCTTTTCCCTTTTCAATAAATTCATTCCTAGCGGGCTTTCCCTCTCCTTTAGAACAGACAGCCATTATATCTGTTCCAAAGGGCAGTCCGGTTTTATTTATAATATACTTTTCAAGCCTAAAAAGCTCGTAGCACAACTCATTAATCATATCCAGGGGAACCTTCTCAAAGAGGTCTTCCTCTTTCAGTGTTTTATTGAGCATAGTAATAAAAAGAGTTACTGGAAACAAAATTAAATTAATATATGAAGCTTTAATTATATTCAATCCAACCTCTTCCATTAACCGTCTTAACTGTCTAAGTGTATATCTCCGTTCCATATTTCTCTTTTTATTTTCAGTAGTAGTTAATATAGGCAGTGCTGGTACGCATATAAGTATTTTCCCTTCTTTTTTTAGATACTGCTTTAGCCTATCTAAAGACCAAGCATCCTGAGTTGTATACTCTAATGCTTCATTAATTATTATTAGGTCATATTTATTTTCTTCAAGTTTAATTTCAAAGGGAAGCCTTCCTTTTACAAATTCTCCTTCAAATGTATTTTTATTATAGGCCAAAGCTTCATCACAAAAATCTATTCCAGTTATATTTCCATATTGCTTTAAAGCTTCAAGGTATACACCACTACCGCAGTTTAATATAAGAATTTCTTTATTTGAGCTATTTGAAATATGCTTATCAATCAAAGTCAGCATTATTTCTTTTTTACCCTGAATATACCAATGAGCTTCATGAACGATTCTTAACTCTTCTATCGTCACTTTATCTACTCCTTTAGTCTCATTTGCTTTTTAAAGCTGCTAATACCTTAATGGCATTTATAGTCTGGCTATTGCTTCCCTTCTAGTTTTTAACTATAAACCCTATAGTTACTTATAGTCATGTTTTTTGATAGTTCGCCTATTGGTTATTATACTATTTGCCATTTAATTAATATCAAAAAAATGGTTCTATTTTGTTTTATATGAAAATTAAAAACCAAGGGTATGGCTTTCACCCGACCCTTGGTTTTTAATTTTTACTGTTAAATATATAATCTCTATGAATATTTTATAATATCCATCAGTTTTTATTCAACTAAAGCATTTAACCATTCTAGCGATTGAACTGATGTTTTTGTTTCTGAGCAAACAAAAACTGGAAGTCTTGTTTCTACCTTTAGTATCATATATTCTTCATTTAGATAGACAATTGGCTGTAATATTATTGTAATTCTCTCCATTACAGGTGCTTCTTTTTCAGAGGTTCTTGCAATCACATGTTCTTCCTTTACTGGAAGTGTATAAGTAAGCTCCTTGGTGGATCTAATATTTTCTGGTCTGGACATCTTTCTCACTTCATAAATTTCTATTTTTTCATTTGCATGTACATGTACAGTTTTTCTTCCAGCGTCAGTCTTATTATTAGTTATTACAATAACAGGAATTTCTAATCCCTTAAAATGTATATCTACCCTTTCTTCCTTTTTTCTCGGACTATGCACTAAACTAACTTCCTGAGTAAAATTAAAGAACCCCCCAAAATTCGACTTATATTTATGAAGAATCGAGAAACCCTTTCTACCGTCAGTTAAGTTATGTACCTGAAGAGGTCTATGCATTTTCCCTACCATATATGTTTTCCCCTTTCTAGTATCTGAATATTAAACATTATTATAAAGGTTTATCCTAAATTCATTGTAATAATTGTCTATTATACAATGACTATTATCCATATTTACAACAATTATATCAAATCACAACTTAATTGTCAATTATCCTTTACAAATTTGAAGTTAGTAACATTTTGTATTCATGGATATTCTTTATTTTATCCCATAAACCAATTAGCAAGTCTGGTTCTAGCCATATATATAGGGAAGCAACCAAAAAACTCAACTTACTCATGAGTTGGTTATTGCTTCCCTTCTAGGTTTTTAGCTTGGTGTAATTTAATTTTTTAGCTAAAAACCCTATAGAACACATTATTTTTGTATAAAGGAAAAAAGCACATATATTTATTATGCAAAGTCCATAAAGGGGGGATGTACTTTGAGTCAGTATAGACCTAAAGTTTTAATTGTAGATAATGCATATACTATGCGAGCTCTTATTAAAAAGCAGTTAATAGAAGCTGGGTTTGCAATAGCTGGTGAAGCAAAAAGCATTAGTGAGCTTCTGGTATCTTATTTTAGACTGAAGCCAGATATAGTGATAGTTGAGATTGATTTAGAAGGCTTTGATCCCTGGATATGTGCGATAAAGGACATATTATCCAAAGATCCAAATGCAAGGATTGTTGCTATATCTGGAACTAATGATGAAAGTATCAAAAACAAAGCCATAAGCAATGGAGCATTAGATTATATACGAAAACCATTGCAAGGTACTCTGTTAGCTGACAGACTAAATAAACTACTAAAAAATCACCCTGTCTTCGCTCATATAGGCAGCTTAAAAACACAATCTATGCCTCATGCCAAGCCTGAACCATCTTTTGCACTATCTGTCCAAGACACTAATTTAGAGGATACCTTTGATACTACATTAATTACCTCTGAAATTCAAAAAAAATATAATATCTTAGGTGAAATGGAAAAGCAGAAAGCTGATGAATTAGTTGATGATTTTGAATATATTCCATCAAAGCTACCAATTACAGAAGTCCTCACACAGCATCAAGAAGCTCATTCAATTGTACAAATACCGGATACTGCCAGAATCCTATCATACTCACTTGAGTCTGATAGTCAAGCTGATTTAAAACCAGTGCAAGTTGACGTTTTTCAGAGAAAAAACCTTCGTCAGCTTAAGCTTGCACGAAGTTCTGAAAGTACAGAAAACAAGCTTATTGAAAGGCGAGTTCCACCAGACATACAAAGTGTTGAAGATAGTAAAGTAAGCACAAAACCGCCTGTAGTTAGCATGTCAACGGATTATGTTCTGGAGACTACACCAATAAATAAATATAGTACTGAAATAGTGAATAGTCAGGCTACATGCCAATGCAGCGAAACGGATGAAAAAGGAAAGAATGAACAAAAAAATATTATAAGCATAAGACCACCAAAAGGCTTATTAGAAAATACTGCATGTGAGGATTTAGATGATGAGGAAGATCCTGCAAATGTGGATAAACAGACTAATAGCAGACTGTCAAATAATATTTTTCAAAGCATTTTTAGTAGATTCACTAAAGAATAGAATTTAAGGAGGAAAGAAATGAGTAGTTTAAAAAAATATGAGATTGATATGGAGAGAAAAAATATTTTAAAAGGAACCGTAAAGGTAGTTCAGTTTGATGATACTCTGAACTCTGATATACTTGTTGTGGACCTTGACGGAGTAAAAGCCATAATAGTCAGAGATGAAGTAGATCATGAGATACCTTGGAAATCACTAGTGGGATTTCTAGGCAGAGAAGTAAGCTTCACAATAAAGTCCATTGACGATACAAAGGAAGTAATATTTTGTTCCAGAAAAGAAGCTCAGGAAATTTTGAAAAAGGAAATCATAAAAAGGCTCACTGATGGCGAAGTTTTCAATGCACAGATAATTAATATACTTAAATATGGTGCTTATATTGAAATCAATGGTGTTACAGGTCTCCTTAAAAATATTGATTTTGCTGATGACTATACGACAATTGGTGAGGTTTTAAAAGTCAGTGACACCATAAACGTAAGATTGAAAAAAGTATCCTCTAATAATAGATTAATATTCGAGACAGTAGAGAAATTTAAAAATTCCACAATAATGGATTTTGAAATGCTGGAAAGAAATCAAGTTGTATTGGGTGTAATAAGGAATGTTAAGCCATGGGGTGTTTATGTTTGCATCGCTCCAACACTAGATGCTCTTTGTCCTATTCCCAGCACTGGTGAAATAGAGGAAGGAATGAAAGTTTCCTTTAGAATCACCCAGGTTAGAAAAGAGGATAAAAGAGTAAGAGGCAAAATAGTTAGAATCCTTTAACCTTGTATATTGGAAGCAACCATAAAACCTAACTTATTCATAAGCTAGTTATTGCTTCCGTCCTAGGTTTTTAGCATGGTATTATATAAGCTTTAGAGTTGGTTATCTATAAAGAAAGAAGGATTTTTATTTATGTATATTGCAAATACACATAAATCATTGATATTTCAGTCGGATTTAAGACAGGTTTTTGAAAATAGTTTCAGCTTAAACGTAGGACAAAATGAAATTATTAAAATGAGAAATAATGGTATTATTACTGATCGAGATTTAACTATATCAAAATTTTTATTCCATTTTAAATTTGCAACGGCTGAGCAGCTTAACAGATTAACTAGAGATGACAGCAAACTCAGCAATTTTACAAGCAGGTTAAATAAGCTTGTTCAGTATAGAATACTAAATAAATTTATGCTTTCAAAAGGAGGAAATACTAAAGTTGCACAGGAAGCATTACATATATATTGCCTTGATCAAGGGGGACGGCATTTACTCATGAATTATTCTAATGAGGATGTTTGGGATTGGTGCAGCACAGCTAATATGAAAGCATCAGAAATTATCAGCAAGGAGCTGCTTGTATCAGAGATATTCCTTAGACTAAAAGAAACCTGCCCTAATAAGATATCATACTTTAAGACGTATCCTGAATTCAGGATTGGCAAAAAAATTGTAATCCCTTCATTTGAAATGAGCATGTTTATAAAGGGGGAGAATAAATACTTTATAGGCGAAGTAGTTCGAGCTTCTGATTTACCCGTACTATTTAGAGGAAGAGTTAATAAGCTGGAGGGAGTATTGTGCTCTAATGCATGGAAGAAATATTACTATGAATCTCAAACCCCTCCTGTTCTTTTTATATTTGCCGATACAGATGAAACTGCATTTGAGTGCAGCAAGCTGATAAGATGTACTTCAGAAATAGAAAATTTCAGAGTTTCGACTGATATGAGGCTTAAAAGACCCTTATATGATACAGGTGCTTTCCTTAGATTCGAAAGTGATCCTGCTCCCTGCTTAAAAGAAATTAAAGCTGTTACATTTGAACCTTAGAAAATATTTACTACATGGAAGTGTAAAAAAAATCGGATTTGCTATAATCCGATTTTTTTATTAAGTTTATGTAAAAAGTGTTTGTAAAATATAGTTGACATGTCAGAATCATAGTGGTAAATTATAATTTACATAGTTAGTACTTATATTTGAATTTTCAATGGGTGGTGCTTAGTCTACAGAGTATTTTTATGGATGGATAAAGTAGAATTTAATAAACCGTCTAATATTAGGAGGATTTTTATGAACAAAAAAGAAATCAGTGCAGCTCATACTAAAAAGAGAAAAATTGATAGTCTAGATGATTTAAAAAAAGAAAACCTATGTATCATCGACAAAAGTGATAAAATTGTAAGAAATAAGATTCTTGAAACCCTTGAAGAACAGGGGCTTATTGTTTCTGATTTAGCAAAGCTAACCGGAATCAGCCGACAAAATATAAATGCTGTAGTAAAATATAAAATGAAGCCTGGTATTGACTTTGCGCTGAAGGTTTCCTATGTATTAAATAAGTCTGTGGAGGAGTTATTTACACTTTCTGATAATGCGTGGGTTAAAGCACATAAAGACAATGTTGACAGAGAATCCACTTTATATGTAGATGTTGTTAATCTCTATATCGTAAATAATGCATGTAAAAAAAGCGAAATCAAGAAAACCGGCTTTGAATTCTATGATACTGTTAACAAACAGTATATGACGAGAAAACAATTTGAACAGGGTCAAAAGGCTTATGTAGATACAAATGTTACTGAAAAGGTTAAACACCTTAAAGAGGAAATGCCTGATGAATCATTAAACAGCATAAAATCCCAAGCAATAACAGAACTTAAAAATGAGTATACAGAAATATATATACCTATTTACGAAAAGTTAGGTAAAAGATTTACTCCTTATATTATAAAATAGGTCAAGTATAAATATCGCCAGCATTGTAAATGCTGGCGATACCTCAGGTATACTCTTGTACAATTGACTTTATCATCATAAAGGCACAGGATTTAGTTAACCCTGTGCCTTAAATTCATTGGTGTGACTATCTGCTTCTTTGTCTCCCCTCTGTCAGCAGTTTATTAACAATTGAAGCGTTTCTGTCACTATTTCCTGTTGTATTGCTGACTGCCTTTTTGTCCTGTTGAGCTATAACTACCTTACTCTCTTGTGCGCCAAGGCTTTGAGGATTTTCTTTCTTTCTAAAAGGCTCTTGTTTTGCAACAGCTGTATTTAAGTACATCCTAATAATATTTTTAATAGTAAAGGAACGCATCTTGTCGCCTTCAATAGATGTGATAAATTCAAATATATCCAAATCATCTCCCTCTTTATCAACACATAAAGGCTTCTGAGACACATTTTTTTTAATCATTCTATACTCAAAAATAGGCAGGATATAGCTTTTATCATTTTTTAGGTAAGCTCTTATAGCTTCCCTAACATAATAAGAGAATAACCCTTTGGGTACAGAATTAACCCAATCGTGTAGATCAAAATCCTTTTTACCAAAATAAATATTTAATATATAGTAATTTGCAGAATTTATTGTATTATTTATATCACTCATATTAATAACCTAATTTTAAGAGTCTTTTTCTTCTGTATTTGTTAATTCCCCATTATTTTGAAATACCTCAGGTCTAAAATCAGGCTCTACTGACGCTGCTGCCTCTTGTTCAAACTCCTTACCATAGTCCTTGGAAATACATCCCATCATAAAATAGAAAAATCCAATTACGTTCGAGAAAACAGTATCAAAATTATCTGCTGGATTGCTTTCATCAGTTTTTTCAGCTAAAACAACCTCAGTATATATTTCCTCCTTCATATATGGATAGAACGCCTTCCCAGTACCACCAGTTGATATTACAATATCTATATCATTAAAATCATTATATTCATTAAAGAGCTTTCTTATAATACCTAGAGCTGTATTCTTTAAATTCTTAGCAAAATCTGCCTCAAAAGAATAAGTTTGATTAGTAGCACCGTAAGTAACTAATCCTGATTTGGTAGGATGATTAATATACTTGTCCAGCTCATATACATGAACCTTTTTCTTAGGCTTAGTATTATTTAATATATCATCGCATGTCTTTTGATATATATCATACATGGCATAATTTACCCAAGTGCAGCTTGTACCTCTATCTCCTATTTTGCTTAGATATGTGTCTATAGAATGGAACCCTCCATCAAAAACTAATACATTCTTGCTGGTGATTAACTCGGGATTAATCAGTTTGCCATATTTATTAAAAGCCATAGAAAAAATAGTTCCAAAGGGCTGTGACAATACTTCAATATCATCAGAGTCCACATCAAAGCTTACTTTAACCCAGTTTCCCTTTCCAACAGCAATTTCAAAATGATGGTGGCCTTTAAAAGCATCTCTTAATATAGTGGAATCCTGTTCAACATACTCCTCTGGCAAGCCTGTTGATATTTTTATCTTTTTATTCTTTACCAAAGTTGCCTTGTCTTTTAACAAACCAAAAAATACTGCTACTCTCATTAAAACCTTGTACTCAGGTGTTCTGATCCTATTCTTCTTATATAACTGCTTGTCCACATTAGATTCATTGCCTTCGATAGATTGTCTTGCTCTTTCTCCAATGTACCACACGCTGCCGTATTCATCCTTGTATTTGATGTGTAAATCATCATCCATGTATGTAGTATCATTTCCAACCTCTATAGGCAAGGAAGGAAATATATGCCTGCCATACATGCCATACACCTTTACTCCCCCGTAACCTAAATCAATTGCCACTGGAAGTATATCAAGTTCATCTAGCAAAGGAATCTTGATATCGTGAAATTCAGAAAAAGTTTTTACCGGAAAATCTTTTAGATTAATTGATTTGCTTATATTTTCCAATGTGATTCCTCCAAACATTTATTTATTATAATATAAATTTAGACTAATTATATTTATATTATAATAATAGGATTTAACTGTCAATGATAAACTGTGCTTCCATATTAACCTTATAGTGTTTTTCATTATATTTAAACTGTTATACATTTAATTTATACCTATATTCATTAATTATATACTCATTTTCATTAATTTTATATTAGTTTTCATTAATTATTCCTTTTAATTCCTTTTCCATGTGCCATCATCGACCTCTTCTCTAATACTTTAACTCAATCCATTACATACAACTGTACTATATGCTTTCTATCCCTAATATTACTCTCTCTGTTTCTTAAATGTATTATAAGAAAAGAAGCAACATTGCATTATAGATTAACCTATTAAAAGTATTTTACTAATATGCTGATTTATAGGATTGCATAATCCCAAAATAAAATAATTTCGTTTTCTTTTCCTTTCAATATACGCAATTACTCCATGATACGTTTTTGTTTCTTTTATCATATTCGAAATAGTGCCGCAATACGCTTTTGTTTTATTATAGGATTAGAAAAGATATCGTATTGCGGTATTATTTCGTTTATCATATCGTAAATTTATCGCATTACGCTTTTCTTATAAATTATTTGAATAGCCTGGAAAATAGCCCTTTTTTATCTGGCTGCTTGTTTTGATTTTCTATTTGTTTCTTTCTCCAATCGGTAATAAATTCATCGACATTCTTTATCTTATCATGCATTTCCGTAAGTCCAAGTCCATTTATTTTTTCACTTAATTCATTAATATGCACTAAATTCTCATTAACTGCCCTGTTAACCTTTTCCTCTATAAGAGATCCTAAGCCCTCAATAGACTTTGTCTGCTCTTCAATAGAAGAGGTCAGTGCTAGCTTTACTTCATCCTTAACTCCTTCTAGTGCAATAGCTACCTCACTTCTGATAACATTTCCTAACTCAAGCCTCATTTGATTTGCAACTGCTGTAACAAAGCTATTAATGCGCTCCTCATCAGTAATCTGAGGAGCATACAATCTCCCTTTTGGAGATGCCAAAAACTCCTTTGCCTGAGCTACAGACATGTTTTTAATTTTAAGCAGATATACTATGTACTTTAGATTCATTATTTCATTATGAGAATATGTTCTATGCTCACCCGGATTGCTCTCAATGCCTACGAAATCGCTGAATTCCCTGCAATAGTATCTTACCATACCGGTTGAGACCATCAACATTTTAGCTACTTCTCCAGTTTTGTATGTTCTAATAATACCCTCTATATTCTCAAAATCCTTTGGCATATTCATGAACTCATCTCTATCAAACTCTTGCTCCTCATTGGTGCCATTCCTTAAATCATTTTCCTGTTCGCTCATCTTATCCCCCCTAAACAAAATATATCCGTAATTTGTTTTCGTTTTTCTATATAATTATATAACTATATACTGTTAAATTAAAGTATTTTTTGCAACTAATGCGTGTTTCGTTTTTGTTTTGTTTTACTTTTATTATATGTTCCTTATTTTAACACATTATTAGTTTGTTGTAGTTTCATTCTAGAAATTATAGTTAAGTATTTGATATTAACATTAATTTCAACGGTTGCTAAACAATTATTTTTTATATTTAGATATAAACTGCATATTATAGAGTAATTTTCTATGATGGATTTAAAGCTGCTAAGAATCTCATATCATTATATACACTACTCGGGGATCCTTCGACTAGAGGGATTTTTATATATAATGGAATTAATTTTAGGAGGTATTGTAAGTGAATAAAAAACACTTTAAGCATCTAACCTTATGGATATTAATATTAACGATTCTATTTTCACAAATTGCGTTTGCATTAGATAGAACTTCGACAACAATTGCTGCTACGAATAACACAAATGAAACCTTTAACGGAACCCTTTTTGGAAGGATAAGAACACTAATAGTAGAGGGTGGTAAGTATTATGCCAGAATTGAGAACTTTGATAACTTTGGACATTACTCAACTCCGGCTGCTGAAAAACAGCTTACATATGAGCAGTATGCTTTAACTAAGGAGCAAAGAGATTATGACATAGAAAAAACCCTAAGACATACGGTTATAAAGGGCAAGTATCTTCAAGTAGTAACCTATACTAATAATCAAGGTGATTTGATTCCCGGATGGTCATCCATTGGGGAAGTAATCAGTGGTGATAATCTTCCTATTAAATTTTTAGATCTTAAAAGCTTTAGAGTTATATTTTACTCAGAAGGCTCAAAATACTATAAGGCAATCAAATATCTTGACGAGTACGGTAATTATACTAAGGATGCTATATACACAGAGCTTACTGAAGAAAGCTATAAAACTGAAATTCTAACGGGTAACTTTGATTATGAGCAGCAAGATACTTACGAAACTGCTTTAGATAAGACTATGAAGATAGTAACATACTTAGATAATATAGGTAATTTTATAAAAGAACCTCTTGTAGTTGAATTAACAGGCTTTGAAGATATTAAGGCATATATCAGCTATGTTGAGTATACTCCTGAAGATGTTAATAATGATACTGATCAGAATAACAGTGATGATCCAGATAATTCAACACCCTCAGATGGTCAGTATGATGAGGAAGGTAATTGGACTGACAATGACAATCATAACAATGATAATATTTGGGGTAATAAGAAAGATGGTAATGGTGGTAATAACAATAATTCAAATAATGGCAGCAGTGGCTCATCAGGTGACACACCACATATCCCAGGTGTTGGGGGTAATTGGAATGATATAGATGCAAATATACCTGGAACAGGCAGTATGTGGGACGATAGCTTTAAGTATCCAGCAGGCAAAAATAATTCATGGAATGATGTTTGGAATGACATCAGCGGAGTAGATGGGAAAAATGCCAAGGATGGAAAAAATGCTAATAAGCCCGGTAAAGAAGGATTCTATGATGAAAATGGAAACTTCCACCCCAAGGGTGAGGATGGTTATTATGATGCAAATGGGGTATTTCATCCAAATATAAAAGATGAGCTTAAAGGAAAAGGTAAATATGATAAGGATGGCAACTTTGTCCTTGATGATGGAAGTGGATATTTTGATAAGAATGGGGTATTTCATCCAACCTTGAAGAATAAGGATACATCGGGAACAACCGATGAGGATGGTAACTTTATTCCCTCAGATGGTCTTGGTAAGTTTGATAAGGACGGGAAGTTTCATCCTGCTGGCGAAGACAAAGACTCCAATGAGGGTATAGGTAAAATTGATGAAAATGGCAACTTCATAGCCAAGGATGGAACTGTATATGATAAAAACGGTCAAGTTATGGTCAATGGCAAGCTGGGTTATTACGATAAGGATGGTAACTTTATAGAAGGAGAAAACCCCGATAAAAACGGCTTCTACGATAAGGATGGCAATTATCATCCAAAAGGTTCACCAGGCTACATTGATAAGAATGGGGTATTTCATGACTCAGTGGAGGGCAAAGAAGAAGCAATCGGCTTCATCGACAAGGATGGAAACTTTATAGCAATGGACGGAACTGTATACGACAAAAATGGTCAGGTTGTTGTTAATGGAAAGATTGGCTACTATGATAAAAATGGAGTATTTCACGAAGGTGAAAACCCAGATAAAAACGGCTTCTACGATAAGGATGGCAACTATCACCCAAAAGGCTCTGATGGATATATAGATAAAAACGGTAACTATCATGATAGTGTCAGCGGTATCAGCACAGGTATAGGTAAAATGGAAACAGTGGAAAAGTTCATATCAAAAGATGGCACTGTTTATGATGAAAACGGTCAGGTAATGGTAAACGGAGTATTAGGCTACTATGATAAGGACGGTAATTTCATAGAAGGTGAAAACCCAAATGCAGATGAGGGCTTTTATGATAAAGAAGGTAATTTTCATCCTTCAGGAAAGGATGGATATATAGATAAAAATGGTGTATTTCATCCTGATATAAGCATAATCGGTCAAATTGTTACTGAAGAAGTATTCGTAGCAAATGACGGCAAAGTATACGATAAGAACGGTCAAGTAATAGTAGATGGTAAGCTTGGATACTATGATGAGAATGGTAATTTTATAGAAGGCATTAATCCAAACGCAGATAAAGGCTTCTATGATGCACAGGGCAACTTCCATCCGGCAGGAGAATCCGGTTATATAGATAAAAATGGAGTACACCATGACAGTGTGGAAGGCATAGAAAAAGGCATAGGATCCATTGATGAGTTTGGTAATTTCATAGCTGCTGATGGAAAAATATACGATAAAAACGGTCAGGTTGTTGTTAATGGAAAAGTCGGTTACTACGATAAAGATGGAAACTTTATAGAAGGCATAAATCCAAACGCAGATGAAGGCTTTTATGATGCGCAAGGAAACTTTCATCCGGCAGGAAAAAATGGATATGTTGATAAAAATGGTGTTTATCACGAAAGTGTTACACCAATAATAGGTACTATTGATGCAAACGGAAACTTCATGCTTAACGGACAGGAAGGCTATTATGATGCTGATGGTACATACCATGCACCCGATGGAACTTTTGGCTCATATGACTCAACAGGACAATTTCATGAGGGTGTAGCCAATTCAAACCCCTACGGCTTCTATGATGCACAAGGGAATTTCCATCCAGCAGGAGATACCGGCTTTATTGATGCCGACGGAGTCTACCATGAAAATGGAATAATCTCAGAAGCTGATATTTTAGGCATGGGAAAGGTTTCAAACTTAGGCAATACAGGTGTAATTGACGATGAAGGGAATTTCCATCTGGCAGGCCAAGATGGCTATTATGATGCTAATGGAACATATCACTCTCCCGATGGAAAAATAGGATACTATGACAAGGACGGAAATTTCCATGAGGGTGAAAACCCTGACAAAAACGGCTTCTATGATGCTAATGGCAACTACCATCCAGCAGGAGAACAGGGCTTTTATGATAAAGAGGGTAATTTTCATAAGCTTGAAGTCGGTACAAAGGAAGGTGCTATAGGCACAATTGATGCATATGGCAACTTTATAGCAAATGACGGTAAAGTATATGACCCAAATGGTCAAGTAACCATAGATGGAAAGGTCGGTTACTATGATAAGGACGGAGTATTTCACAAGGGCGTGAATCCTGACAAAAATGGATTCTATGATGCACAAGGCAATTATCATCCAAAGGGCTCAGAAGGATATATTGATAAGGATGGTAATGTGCATAACTCAGTAAAAGGTACTAGCAATCCAGAAGACGGTATTGGAACAATAGATAGTAAAGGAAACTTTATAGCCAAGGATGGTACTGTCTATAGTTCTACAGGTCAAGTCATAGTAAATGGGAAAAATGGTTATTATGACAAAGATGGTGTATTTCATGAAGGTATAAATCCCAATAAGGATGGCTTTTATGATAAGGAAGGCAACTTCCATCCAGCAGGTCAAACTGGCTTCTATGATAAAAATGGAGTATACCACGAAAGCGTAACTGGCACTAAAACCGGCTATTATGATAAAGATGGAGTATTCCACCATGGAGAATTAAACCCATATATAGATGGGTACTTTGATAAGAATGGAAACTTTATTGCAAATGACGGCACTATTTATGATAAAAATGGAAATGTTATTATAAATGGTCAAAAAGGATACTACGATGAGAATGGTCAATTCCATGTAGGCGAAAATCCAAGAAAAGACGGATACTATGACAAGAACGGGGTATTCCACCCTAATGGTGTGCAAAAAACTGGATATTATGATGAAAAAGGTGTATATCATGAAGGTATCAACCCATACAAGGGAGGATACTACGATAAGGAAGGTAATTGGCATCCAGTAAATGAAGGAGGATATATAGACAAAGATGGTGTATTCCATCTAGGTGACATTCCTGAATCTATGGGAGCATTTGATGAAAAGGGGAACCTTGTAACTAAGGACGGTACTATTTATGACAAAGGTGGAAACACCATTGCAGACGGTAAAAAAGGTTATTATGATGCAGATGGACAATTCCATGAGGGCAGCAATCCAAATGCCAGTGAGGGCTTTTATGATAAGGACGGCAACTTTTACCCAACACAAAAACAAGGCTACTTTGATAAAGATGGAAACTTCCATCAGACAAATACCCCGCAAGCTATCGGAGTACTAGATAAAAATGGCAGCTTCATAGCTAAAGATGGATTAATATATGACTCCAATGGAAATGTTGTTGTCAATGGGAAGAAAGGCTACTATGATAAAAATGGACAATTTCATGAAGGTTCCAACCCTAATGCCAGTGAAGGCTTTTATGACAAACAAGGCAACTGGCACCAAAAAGGTGACAAAGGCTATTATGATAAAAACGGCAACTATTATGAAAATAAAAGTGCTACCCAAGTAGGCTACTATGATCATAAAGGCAAATACCACCAAGGAACTAATCCCTATACAGGCGGTTATTTTGATGAGAAAGGTAACTGGCATCCAAATGGGGATTCGGGATACTTTGATAAGAACGGAAACTATCATTCTGCTGATGGCAAAATTGGATATTATGACGAAAAGGGACAATTCCATGAGGGTAAAAACCCTAATGCAAATGGCTACTACGATAAGAATGGAAAATGGCATGATAAGGATAACCCACAG
Source organism: uncultured Clostridia bacterium (assembly GCA_937930535.1). GTDB lineage: Bacteria > Bacillota > Clostridia > Lutisporales > Lutisporaceae > CALGKJ01. The sequence goes on along the minus strand of CALGKJ010000055.1, from coordinate 5,965 downwards.
CCTTTAGGATACTATGATAAGGATGGTAAATTTATTGCTGGAAAACCAAATCCCTACAAAGGCGGCTATTATGATAAAGATGGCAACTTTCATCTTTCAGATGGCAGCGGTTACTTTGATAAACAAGGGAATTTTCATCCATCTAATAACCCAAATGAGGTAGGCTATTATGATCAAAATGGAAAGTATCATATAGGCACTAATCCATATAAAGGCGGTTATTATGATAGAGATGGTAATTGGCATCCCCATGGAGACACAGGTTACTTTGATAAAAACGGAACCTACCATTCTGCCGATGGCAAAATTGGATACTACGACAAGGATGGAAAATGGCATGAAGGTGAAAACCCTGACAAAGAGGGCTTTTATGACAAAGATGGAAGGTATCATAAATTTGGCGAGGATGGCTACTATGATAAGAATGGAAAATACCATGACAACAAGGTAATAAATGATGAATATAATATGGGGAAGAACACTACAACACTAGGCGTAACTGGCAAAGGCTATGATCTTAGCGGCACAGGCTATGATAAATATGGCAATCCATTATATGCTTACTCAGGTGAGGGTGTATCTGTAGACAAATCCAGAACAGTTAAGTTCTGCATTGATCGAAAGGTTAAGAACCCAATATTTATAGACACAGGTATTTTTGTACCAGAAACGAACGTTCTTTCCTATGTCCAGGCTCAGGAGGTATTGCATCAAATAGCCTTAGCTACTCAAAACAAATTTATAGAAGATAGCAACCAAAGCTTATTTGTAATTGAAGGAAGAATAATAACACTTGATGCTTCTGAATTAGCAACCGTAGGAAAGCTTAAGGAAAAGCTCAAAAACACTATGGTAGATCTGGAGGTATCAAAATCAAGAGTCGGTGGACAGTACGGCGTAGTAAACGCTATAGAGGCAGGTATGAAAATAATAATGACAGTAAATGATGTACCAATCAAATTAGAAACAGAGCTGCTTGTCAGAAATGATGAAATATTAGTACCATTGGCAAGTGTTGCAGAAGGCTTAGGTACTAGAGCAATCTATAATAGAAGAGCGAAAGCAGCAGAGCTTGTGGTTGGAGCTACCAAAATTATATTTACAATGGATAGCGTAGAAGCAAATGTTAACGGTGCAGTCCTTAAAATGCCTACAGCAGCCATAACAAACGAAGACGGCACTATTCCTTTAGTACCATTGCAATTTTTGGCTAAACAGCTTAATACAACACTTACATGGGATTCTAAAACGAGAACACTATCTATAAATCAGTAGCAGTACATGGGGGATAAATATCCCCTATTAGCTTCTAATTACCAGTGTCCATCAGCATGAATAGATAGTCTAATATAAGAATTAAAATAAAAAATAGAGTATTTATGTCTTGATTAAACTTGTATAGATAATATACAAATAATTATCCACTGATATCAATAGCTTTTAAATATAGACATACTAAGATAGCAATTAGGATTTGTTAATTCATATTGCTATATGATGTAAATTAGTACTTACTTTCATTCCAGCATATGTTATAATACTATTGATGTATTATAGCGAAACAACTTCAAAAATAAGTTTATCCAGTTGTTTCTCATAAAGAGATTAGCAACTCTTAATGAAAAGTATTTTCAGTTTTAGAGTTGAATATCTAAAGTAATATTTATCATTGTATATGTTTATGTACTTAATAGCTCAAGATTTAATACGTACAAAGGATGTTTCATTTAAGATTCAATTTCAAATTGATAAATAAGGGAGGAAGAATAAATGAAAAAAGGAAAAAGTCTATCCATTATCTTAGTGCTTATACTTATCACTACGATACTTGCCACAATAGCAATGGCAGATGTTCCAACCAACACTATACAAGTTTATGTAAATAGTAAGCAGATTACCTTCCCAGACGCACAACCTTTCATTGATAATAATAATAGATGCCAAGTACCCATAAGGTTTATTGCAGAAAGCTTAGGCTACAAAGTAGAATGGAATCAGGAAAAAAGGCAAGCTACTATTACTGGAAATGAAACAACAATAATACTAACACTAAACAGCAACAAAGCTCTTGTTAACGGTCAAACAGTAACCTTTGATACCTATGTAGTACTAAAAGACGAAAGAACCTTTGTACCACTTAGATTTGTATCAGAGAACCTAGGGGCAAAGGTTGAATATAACTATGTTAATAAGGTGCATAGGATTGATATTACTACTGCAAGCGGTGGTAATAGTACTGGATCAGTAACTGCGGTGGGGAGTATAAGTGGGTTTGTGCAGTTGAATAAGGATAAAACCACTGGAGAGATGGTTATGGCTAATGTAGATGCACTTGCAACAGGTGTACATAAAGATGCGGTCTTTATTAAATATGAGGGCGGCGGAAGAGCTTCTTTAGCATATAATTCTAAATTTAAGCCTGAGAATATAGGAGATGCTTTATTATTAGTAATATCCTCAATATCCACTGACTATGAGGCTGTGCTTCAAACTGTGGTATGGCCAATACCGGAATTTAAAGATATTGATTATGTGGCTGCTGTGGGTAATTATACAAAGGAAATTTTTAAACAGTATTTTCCCACAAGCTATGAGCAAGTATATAAAATATATGATAGTGCCACGTATGACGGCAAAGTTATGAATAAGGTTTTTAAATATGATAATAGAGAATTTATTATAAGAGTATCAGGTATGTATATTAGTTATGTTGGTGGAAAAGTTGATAGTGTAAGATAACAAATAATAATGGGATTTGTCTCAGCCAAGACTAATAATCTTGACTAAGGCGAATCCCATTATTTTTATTATTTCTTAATAGCCATATTAAATAATTCTTTATTATAATTTCTAAAGTTTACTATATAATATTTAAAAAATAATATTTAGAAAATTTAAAGGAGGGCTTATTATGAAATATTTTAAGAGATATATAACTATTTTTCTCGTTATCATATGCTTCCTATCAATATTGGCTATTAATTGCATTCAACAACCAGTATCAGTAAAAGCAGAAACTGGTACTGTAGACACAAGATATGTTGTAAACCCAGAAGACATTGTTAAAGAAAATAAGTTTTGGCCTGATAAAACTAAACCTGAACTTGAAGAATTATTTTACTATAAAAGTGCCAGAGTATTAGGTGTTTCAGGATACCCTAATGAGTGGCAGCGAGTTTACTATGCTAATATCAAAAATGATATGTCAAATAGTAAGGAAGGAGGATTTCCACACTATGGTCACGCAGAATATCTTCCCTATGTAGATACAGGAGACGGTCTACAAAAATTTACTTTTAGTGTTATGCGGAAAATCAAAAATAATGTAAATATCTATGTTGGTACTGGGGCTGACTACTACTTTAATAAAAATAAAGATCAAGGATTCCCGAATTATAAAAACAGAAAAGTAACAGGATCTGGAGAGAATAGAGTAGTACATCCGGAAGGAAGTGGACATTTTATTAATGAATATTATGACTCTAGCGGTAAAAAAAGAGGTGAATGGCGCTATTTAGGCTACGGCAACTCATTCCAGACCATAGGAAACCCTTTTTTCCCAGCCGATGTGCCTCCATCAGGTAGAGATGCCTATTTAAGAAATTGGCAGGTAAATCCGTGGAGCAAAGAAAAGTATCCATACTTTGGTGTAGAGAAAAATACCCATTATAACGATCCATTAAGTAAGCTTGGGGTAGAGTGTATGCTTAAATTTATGAAAACATATGAGCTTGATAAAATAGTAACTGACGGTCCTGCTGGAGACTTAAAGGAAGCACTCAAAAAAGCTAAAGATAAATACCCTGCAGATACCTTAGAAATAGCTATGGCAAAAGTACTTACTCAGTATTTTGCCATTGGTGCAGTAGCTACAGATTATTCTAGTGGTTTTATCACTGGTGTTCACATATCTGGTGGTAAAACTTATTACATGACACTTAAAATCCCTGCATTAGCTGCACCTGAGAATGTAAACCTTAAAGTAGCCAGTCCTGCTAAAGTTACAAATAGTGATGGTAGTCAAAAAAACATTGGTACATTTATTGATAGTAAAAAAATAGTCAGAAACTGCATAGAAGTATACGAATGTGATGCTCAAGGGAAAGATAAGGGACTAAATCTTGTAAAGGCAGATGTGAAAGATGGGGAGTTTAACGCAACATTAGTAGCTGGAAAAACATACTTATTCAGAGCTTTTGTCTTATACGAAAATGAACATCCAGTAGCACCTAGGGACACATATAAACCTATACGGGTAACAAGAAAAATTGAGTTTAATGGAAAGAATACACCAGAATTTATTATTGATAATGATGGGATAGATGACAGTAGTGTGCAAGATAAACAAGATGATATCGATAAAAAGCCTTTTAATGGTAAATTGTTCAATGGAATAGAATTTGGAAATAATCCAATGAAAGCAAACAAAGTACAGACATATGAATGGCAACATACAATTCCCCTACAACAGGGCGGAGAAACAGTAACAACAATGAAATTTCATGTTGAATTAGCTGGAAAAGTAACAAATAAGGTAACTAACGAAGTGAGAAGTTATCCAGATGATAATTTATGGTCAGACAATGACGATGCTTCAACTATTAATCTTAAAATTGACAACCCTCTTCCCAACCTTACAGTTGCTTCACCTAAATTCCCTGTCCCTACTGACAGAGAACCAGAGAAGACTAATATAGAAATATATGAAAAAGAACCCAATACTGGAGTATTGACTAAAATTACGCCTTTTAAAGATGTTCCTGATTCAAAAGGCTTTAATGGTTATATAAAAAAGTTAAAAAAATATGTCGCAAGAGTATATGTATACAATAATCCACGCTCAGATGGAAAAGCAACACTAACAAATATCACTGCAAATTTCAAGCTCTGCTACAACAATAACCCTAAATTGTGTAATGAAAGACTTAAAGTAGATGGTTCACTAAATGATCCACTGAAAAGCGATGAAATGGAATACATGGATTATGAATTTGAAACAGCGGAAAAAATAGATAATAATGAAGTGTCCTATATAGTACTTGAAGCAAATATTGTAAATGGTCAAAACTGTCATCCAGATGATAATAAAATAACTACAGATGACAGTGCAAAAATTATACTAAGCTTGGATCCACCTATGTTTCCTAACATGAAAGTTGCATCGTACAATTATACGTTTGAGGATAAAAATAATGTTTTCCGAAACAAAATTGATGTATCCCTAAAAGGAAGTACTACACTGCTTGATCCTGCGGTCGATGAACTGATTCCGGGTAAAACTTATACATTTACATCTCATGTAAAGTTTGATCCTGGAACAAAAAATGGAGAAGGCAAAATGATTGATAATTTTGTCAAGCTTGATAGAACCTATAGGGCTAAGGTTGGATATGATGTTAATGCTCCTATAAGTCAGAATAGTGGACTCGAAGCACCAAATAATGATACAGTAGCATTACAAGAAGACATTACAATACCCACAGATTTCAACACCAACTTTAAATACTGTACTACCATATCATCAGCACATACTAACAGGGATAATTCCTTTGAGGTAGAAGCTAATAAGCTAGATGATACTTCCTGTGTCACTTATCCAATAGGTAAAGGACCTAACCTTTTGATAGAAAAAATTAAAGCCTTTAAGCTTAATACAACAACTCCACTTAACCCAAATACAGATAAACTTAGTATCGGTGAGACCTATACCTTTAAAATTTATATGAAATATGAAAACTATGTAGAACCACAAAAACCTACAGAAGCTAGTGGCATTTTATGCGACTATGAGATTAGTTCTCATAATCCGCAATTTACACCAATCGGCTCAATTAATGGTAGCCGTTCAAAGCTGATAAGCTTGAATTTTTCAAATAAAAAAATGTATCATGAAAATATATCTGAGTTCACTTTTAATCAAAAAATCACCCAAGATATGGGAGAGTATATTTATATAAAGGGAAAA
>CALGKJ010000054.1 GCA_937930535.1 uncultured Clostridia bacterium | reverse complement strand
TTGAGTGAAAATAATATTGACATATTAATCAGTCTTGATGGACCAAAGGAAATACACAATAAAAATAGAAAATTTATTAATGGAGCAGGTACCTTTGAAAAAATAATGACTAATGTAGAGCATATTAGAGAGCTATATCCTGAATATTTAAAAAAGCATATAAGCTTTAATATAGTATTAGATGGAACTAATAGCTTTAGTTGTATCAATGATTTTTTTACAGATTATGAAAGTATAAAAGATTTAAGGGTTAACTCTTCACTAATAAATGATATGTATACAAATAAAACCCCTGAGATATCAGATACATTCATTGCAGAAACTGGATATGAAAAATTTAAAAGCCTTCTTTCAAAGGTAGGGCGATTAGACTCAAAATATACATCAAAAATATTTGAGAAAGATTTGGTAAAGCTTAGGGAAAAATTTCACGAGCAAAGAATACCGCAACATAAAATACCAAAGAAAGTACATCATGGAGGACCTTGTATACCTGGTGTAACAAGATTATTTGTCAGCACAGAGGGAATATTGTACCCATGTGAACGAGTAAGTGAGGCCTCTGAGGTAATGAAAATTGGAGATGTGGAGACTGGTTTTAATATAGAAAAAATTAGAGGCTTATTGAATATAGGGAGGCTTACCGCTGAAAAATGTAAAAACTGTTGGGCTTTTAGATACTGCTATATGTGTGCAGCATTTGCAGATACATTAGAGGGGCTATCTGGAGAGCGGAAATTAATGTTTTGCAGTGAAGTACAAAGTAGTGTAGAAAGTTTATTTGTGCTTTACTGTACATTAAAGGAATATGGATATAACTTTGATGAAAAAGCAATAAATCGTGAATTTGCAACTATTGTATAAAGGGGGTTATCAAATGCAAAAAAAGATGAAAGCACTAGTTTATCCGTTTGATAAAGAGTTTTGTCCTATACTAAGGAATAAGAATATTCTTGATGATTATGATATTTTAGCCGTAATATCACCAAATGGGTGGGGGTATAATGGCGAAGATGCAGGTACACTGGATGGTGGATTACCAGTGGGGGTATTTGTTGAAAATGACTTTTGGAAATACCTTGAAATTTGTGATGCAGTAATATTTGCTAGTTCACAAAATAAGCTTGATTTTGAGAGCAATATTTATCCAAAAATTTTAGATGCTATTGAAGCGGGGAAAAATGTTTTATGTACCTTAGAGCTGGAAGAACAATTATTAAAAAATATAGTACAGTTGTGTAGAAGTAAAGATATTGAGTTTAAATACTATAATGCAGTCGCAGATATAAGTGATAATAAGCTTTTGAAAGGCTTCTTTATAGATAAAATAAATGTACCAGTGATATTTGTTTTGGGAATATCAGAGGGAACCAATAAATTCGAGGTGCAGCTGGCACTACGCAATAACCTGCAGCAAAAAGGCTATAAGGTAAGCCAAGTCGGTACAAGAAGCTATTGTGAGTTGCTTGGATTTCATTCCTTTCCTAAATTTATGATGAATAGCAAAATTCCAGAAAAGGAAAAAATAATATTATTTAACAATTATATCAAAAATATTGAATTAAATGAGTCGCCAGATGTAATAATTATTGGTATACCTGGTGGAATCATGAGATTTAGTGATGAATTTATAGGTGATTTCGGAATATTGGCATATGAGGTGGCACAAGCTATCAAGCCAGATACAGCGGTATTTTGTTCAATATATGAAGATTTTCTACCTGTTTACTTTGAGGAAATATACAAAACTGTTAAATATAGGCTAGGTTTTGAGGTGGATTGCTTTACCATATCAAACAATAAAATTGATTGGAATATTTCAAGGACAAATAAAGCCATTAAATTAATTAAATTAGATACATGTATAGTAAACAAAAAGATAAGCCAATTAAATACTGCTTTTACTAAATTTTTTAACGTATTAAATCAGGATGAAGGAACTTTATTAACGGATTATTTGATAAATAGAATGGCTAGTGATGGCTATGAAGCTATATAGGGGGTAAAGATGACAGCTGATAATTGTATGAATAATATTGATAAAACCTTAGTAAAACTTTTAAATGAGAAGTATAATTTAAATGTTGATATAGAAAATATTGATGTTCTTAACAAAAACATTATGGGAACAGAATTTAACTTAAGTCCAGTAGATATGTTATGCTTATTTTTTGATGTTGAAAATTTATTCAATATCAGGATCCCTCAAGAAGATATTGTATCAGGAAAGTTCAACAGTTTTTCTAATATAATAAATATGATTTCAGAGCTGCTAAAATCTGTACAATAATATGATGAATAGATGAGTTTATTGCACATATATAAGGATGATAGTATATGTATTATTCTTATTTATTTTTATATGCAGAAATATGAACTAATATTATAATAAGAATTTATTATAATATTTCACTATTTTTTGTCGTTACTAATTCATTATTAATAGTTTAAACATAAATTGTTGTGTACATTTAACAAAAATTCTTACAAATATGATAGTTAATATTGAAGGAATTACAAAAATAATGTAGAATAGATATATGTTGCATGATATATATTTTCATGCAAAATAATAAAAAGAATTAAGGGGGAAATTTGATGTTGAAGAGAGCTTTAGTATTGGTACTCGTTCTCGCATTAATGCTTACTATGTTCACAGCATGTGGACAAAAGCAAGCAACAGCTAACGTAACATTTGGTATGGTTACTGACACAGGTGGACTTGGAGATAAGTCATTCAACGATTCAGCATGGGCTGGATTCCAAAAAGCTGAAAAAGAATACGGTGTAAAACCTACAATTCTTCAATCAACAAAGCAAGAAGATTATGAGCCAAACCTAGGTGCTATGGCACAAAAAACAGATTTAACAATAGCAGTTGGTTTCTTGTTTGAAAATGCAATGAAAGCAGCAGCAGATCAATATCCAGACAAGAAGTTTGGTGTTATTGATACAGTAGCAGATAAGCCAAATGTAACATCAGTACTATTTAAAGAGCACGAAGGTTCATTCCTAGTTGGTGTTATAGCTGCTCTTACAACTAAAACTAACGTTATAGGCTTCATAGGCGGTATGGAACTAGAAGTTATAAAGAAGTTCGAAGCAGGCTTTAAAGCAGGCGTTATGTCAGTTAATCCTAATGCAACAATATTAGTTGATTACACTGGTGACTTTGGTAAAGCTGACCTTGGAAAAGAATTAGCAATAAAGCAATACACTCAAAACGCTGACGTTATATTCCATGCATCAGGCGCATGCGGTATCGGTGTTATCCAAGCAGCAGACGAAAAAGGCTTCTGGGCAATCGGAGTTGACCAAGACCAATCTAAAGAATCAAAGAATAATAAAGTTCTTTGCAGTATGATAAAGAGAGTTGATACAGGTACATACACTGTTATCAAGTCACTTGTTGATGGTAAATTTGAAGGCGGAAAAACAATAGTTCTAGGTCTTAAAGAAGAAGGCGTTGGCTACAGTGATAATGGCAAAAACGTTCCAAAGGACATTGCTGAAAAAACTGAAGCTTACAGAAAAGCTATAATAGACGGCAAGATCGTTGTTCCAGCTACAATTGACGAATTATCAAAATTCAAACCAGTTCAACTATAATATAATTAATAGACAGTAAAATCAATAAAAGCTAGATGCATCTTCTGCAAGGCAGAAGCGACTGCTTCTAGCTTTTAGTTTGAAAATATAAATAATCATATCGCACTATATATAGATTAAATTCCATAGAAATTATGCATTTATAAAATAAATAGATAAATTACTTATAGCTTTCTATAGGACAACATATATTATGTTAATCATTTATATTGCTGCGAAATACTGCAACATGTATAATTATTAATAGGTTGACTGCTTTTCTTTACCGGGTTAGGCGTATAACCTGTTAAATGAATTATGCTAAGGAAAATGCTTGAGGAAATATTATAAATTATGTAATATTACTACGAAAGGTGGGAAATCAATTGCCAACTGTAATAGAAATGAAAGGTATAAGCAAATCCTTTCCAGGAATAAAGGCAAATGATAATATCAGTCTGTCAGTTGAGCAAGGAGAGATACATGTGCTGTTGGGGGAGAATGGTGCAGGTAAATCAACTCTTATGAATATACTTTATGGGCTGTACAACCCTGATGAAGGTCAGATACTGGTTAAGGAAAAGCCTGTTGTAATCAGTAACCCAAATGTAGCTATTGAACTGGGAATAGGTATGGTACATCAGCATTTTATGTTAGTACAACCCTTTACTGTAGCTGAAAACATTGTTTTAGGTTCTGAACCAAGCAAAGGCATAACCTTAGATATGAATAAAGCTATCAAAGATGTTGAGGAAATATCCAAGAAATATGAGTTGAAGGTTGATCCTAATTCAAAAATACAAGATATTTCAGTAGGTATGCAGCAGAGAGTAGAAATACTCAAAACTTTATATAGAGGTGCAGAAATACTTATACTTGACGAACCTACAGCGGTTCTTACGCCACAAGAAATAGAAGAGCTTGGCATAATTATGAAAAGCCTTGTAAGCCAAGGTAAGACCATAATACTTATTACACATAAGCTTAAAGAGGTTATGGCAATGAGTGACAGGGTAACTATTATCAGAAGAGGAAAGGTAATAGATACACTAAATACAAAGAATACAGATATTGATGAGCTTGCTGAAAAAATGGTAGGTAGAAAGGTAAATCTTACTGTAGATAAAAAAGAAAGCAAGGCTGGAACACCAGTTCTGGAGGTTAAAGGACTTAAAGCACTTGATAATCGTGATCTGGAGGCTGTCAAAGGAGTAAGCTTTGAGGTTAACGGCGGAGAGATATTAGGTATAGCAGGTGTTGATGGCAATGGTCAGCATGAGCTTATTGAGGCTATAACCGGATTACGTAAAATCCAAGCTGGTGAAGTATTGATTAATGGTAAAGAAATTACTAGCAAGCCCCCTCGTGATATAATAAGCAGCGGTGTTGCACATATTCCTGAGGATAGACATAAGAGAGGCTTGGTACTGGATTTCCCACTCTATGAAAACAGCATACTAGGAAATCATCGTGCCAAAACTTTTTCAAAACACAAATTCAGTCTTAATTATCCAAAGATAAGAGAACATGCAAGAAGACTGATTAAAGAATTTGACGTTAGAACGCCAAATGAAAAGGTAAAAGCAAGAGCTTTATCTGGCGGAAACCAGCAAAAGCTTATTATTGCAAGAGAGATTGATAGAGATCCATATCTATGTATAGCAGCACAGCCAACAAGGGGACTTGATGTTGGAGCTATAGAGTTTGTGCATAAAAGGCTCATCGAACAGAGAGACAGCGGTAAGGCTGTATTATTAATTTCTCTTGAGCTTGATGAAGTAATGTCACTTTCAGATAGGATAGCTGTTATGTATGATGGAAAAATAGTTGGAGTCATAGACGCAAAAGATGCGACAGAAAAGAAACTTGGCATACTAATGGCTGGCGGCGAAGCCCAGCATGAAGAATAGGAGGGATGCGTAGTGGATTTACAAAAAATTAACGTTCAAAAGTCTGAGCGTAAAGAGAACTTAGATAATCTGATCAAACAACTAGCATATCCTCTAATAGCAATAATTACGTCTTTCGTTGTTGGAGGCTTGCTGGTAGCCGCTTTTGGAAGTAATCCTATAGTTGCTTACTCTGCAATGCTCAGAGGAAGCCTTGGAGATATTACTTCCATAGGTGAAACATTAGTTATAACAACTTATTTGATTTTGACAGGTTTATCCATTGCTTTTGGTTTCAGATGCGGTCTATTTAATATAGGAGCAGAAGGTCAATTTGTAATGGGTGCAATAACTGCTGTATGGATCGGATGGGGACTAAAAGGACTTCCGCCATTTCTGCATGTAACTCTTACTTTAGTAGGCGGAGCATTAGCAGGCGGATTTTGGGGTGGCTTTGTAGGCTGGTTAAAGGCTAGGCTAGGCTCTCACGAAGTTATAAATGGTATAATGATGAATTATATTGCTGTACAGCTTAGTAACTTCTGGGTTAGAACCTCACTAAATCAGGATGGGAAAGCCTTTTCAGTTGAAATTGCAGATTCTGCAAAGCTTTGGAGATTTTCAGAAACCTTTTCCGTTTTTAGCAAAACAAGACTTAGCGGAGGATTATTTGTAGCCATTCTTGTTGCATTAGTTGCATATTATGTGCTTAATAAGACTCAAAAGGGCTTTGAAATAAGAGCGGTAGGCTTTAATCAACATGCAGCAGAGTACGGCGGAATAAACGTTAAAAACAATATTATACTGGCGATGTTTTCTGCCGGTTTGTTTGCAGGTCTCGCAGGTGCAATAATGACTTCTGCAATGCAGTACAGAGTAAATCAGCTTATGGGCTTCACTGGCTTTGGTATGGACGGTATAGCAGTTGCCTTAGTTGGTAACAACCATCCTATAGGTGTTATAATATCAGCTTTATTATTTGGTATTTTGCAAAAGGGCGGTCCTATGATGCAAATTGAAGGTATTGCAAAAGAAGTAGTTTTCATCGTTCAAGGTATCTTAATATTATTCGTGGCAGCAAACTTCGTAAGAATAATGCATGACAAATACAAAATAAATAAAGAACTAAAGAATAGCCTAAATAAGAGGGAGGGAAAGTAGAATGAGAGAAATGACATTTCTTACGCTTTTAGCAATTATGATACCAGCTACACTTCGACAAGCTACTCCCTTGATATTCTCAGCATTAGGCGGAAACTTCTCAGAAAGATCTGGTGTGGTTAATATAGCTTTGGAAGGTATTATGGCAATAGGAGCTTTCTTTGCGGTATATTTTACATTTATTACAGGAAATCCTTGGATAGGTATTGCAGGTGCAATGTTTGTAGGTGGTTTGTTTGGATTACTGCTGGCATACCTGAGTGTTAATTTCAAAGCTAACCAGGTTGTTGTTGGTACAGCTATAAATATACTTGCAGTAAGCTTAACAACATTTCTTTTGGTAGAAATATTTGGAAGACCAGGACAAACTGATAATGTTAATAAAATTGCTGACCTAGGTCCTCTGAATATATTGACCTATGTTGCTATAATCATGGTATTTGTAACATATTATATAATGTACAAGACTCCTTTTGGACTAAGATTAAGAGCAGTAGGAGAGCATCCAAAGGCTGCTGATACACTAGGTGTAAATGTTTATAAAACTAGGTACATCTGCGTATCAATAAGCGGTATGCTTGCTGCTATCGGCGGTGCTGCCATGGCAATCGGAAATCTTTCTTTGTTCAAAGAAGGAATGATTGGCGGAAGAGGCTTTATAGCACTGGCGGCTTTAATATTTGGTAAATGGAATCCTATAGGTGCATTCTTCGCTTGCTTGTTCTTTGGTCTTGCAGAAGCAATAAGAATGAATTTAAGCGGCTATATAAACGTACCTGGAGAATTTTTATTCGCTCTTCCTTATATACTTACTATGTTTGCTGTTTCAGGCTTTGTTGGCAAATCCATTGGACCAGCAGCAAGTGGAGTTCCATACGAAAAAGGCGAAAGATAAAATTATACATTTTATAAAAAGCGACCTGTTAGTTTTAACTAGCAGGTCGCTTTTTAGGTGTAATATAGGGTTTTTAACTTAAAATACATTTATTGTGAGCATAAAGTCATAGATATAAATACTATAAGTGGGACAAATATGTTATAATATTATTGATATTATACTTAATTATAGAGAAAAAACTTTAAAATTATTAATTATCAGGAGCGATATCTATGAGAATGGGCTACGAATTAGCAATTGAACAGCAGCAAAAACTTGTAATGACGCCAGAGTTGAAGCTTGCTCTTAAAATTCTGCAACTTCCCGCAATAGAGCTAGAGGAGCTTATTCAAAATGAGCTGGAAACTAATCCGGTGCTTGAGATTGCTGATGATAGTGAGGATAAAGCCAAGGAGCAGAATTATAATAAGCAGGATGAAAAGGAAATCGACTGGAAGGAATACTTGCAGTTTCAGGGAAAAAGCTATTGCTTTGAAGGAAATGTCAGTGAAGAAAGTCCAGAGCTGTCCTACGACAATCTAATTTCCTATACTAATACATTAAAGGAGCATCTGCACTTTCAATTACACCTTTCCTTTCTTAAAAATGAGCTCAAGGAAATAGGTGAGTTTATTATAGAAAGTCTTGATGAAAATGGATATCTTGCAATTTCAATAGAGGAAGCTTCTAAAATATTAAACACTGAACCGCAAAAGCTTGAAAAAGTACTTAACGTTATACAAACCTTTGACCCATCAGGTGTCGGGGCAAGAAACCTTCAGGAATGTCTGATGATACAGCTTAAAAATAGAGGGATAAACGCTGATTATTTAGAAACTATAATTAAGAACTTTTTAGATGACATCGCTGGCAACAGGCTTGGCAGCATTGCAAAAAAGCTTTCAATAACCATTGAAGAGGCTCAAAAGTACAGTGATATTATAAAAAGTCTTGAGCCTAAGCCGGGAAGAGCTTTTGAAGGGGGCAATGCTACTAAATATGTTATACCTGATGTATATATTGATAAGATAGGCAATGAGTATATTATTACAGTTAATGATCATCACACCTCAAGGCTGGTTATTAATCAGTACTACAAAGGTCTGCTGAAGTCAGAGGATAAGGCATCCCTGGCAACCTCTTATATTAATAATAAATTATCCTCTGCTATGTGGCTGATTAGGAGCCTTGAACATAGGAAAAATACATTACACAATGTTATGAAGGCAATATTAGAGTACCAGCTAGATTTTTTCGAAAAAGGAGTAATGTTTTTAAAAACCATGACACTTAAAAACATCGCAGATATAATTGATATGCATGAATCAACGGTTAGCAGAGCTATTAACGGAAAATATGTTCAGACACCTAGAGGAGTATTTGAAATAAAGTATTTCTTTAAAAGTGGCGTTGATAATCAAGATGGAGATGCTGTTTCCTCTGAAAGTATAAAAACTATAATTAAAAGTTATATTAGCAGCGAGAATAGCACAAAGCCGGTAAGTGACCAAAATATAGCAGATTATTTAGTTAAAAATGGCTATGTAATCTCAAGACGTACAGTAGCTAAATATAGAGATGAGCTGGCTATACCGCCTTCTTCAAGAAGAAAAAGATATTAAATGATATAAAAAAGCCTGCCTGGTGTTATATACGGGTAGTTTTTTTATGCTGCTATATAAAAAAACCTGTAAAATATTATTGGGAAACAACTACAAAATTGAATATTTCAGTTGTTTCTCACAAAGAGATTAGCAACTCTTAACGAAAAGCATTTTGAGTTTTAGAGTTGGTTATCTATGGCATTATGTATATAAAATAAATAAAAATAAATAAAATAGCAAATAATATTCATATTATATTGAAATGGCAAAGCTTTTATAATATAATGTTACTGTCGGGACATTAAAAAAGGTGTGGGATAAAATTTATCCATAGGGGAAGGATATATGAACGAACTAATACAGCTTCAAATAAAGCTAGTACCAGAGATAATTGATATAACAGAAAAACGATACAGTATTCTTAGAACAATCGAATTTAATCAACCTGTTGGCAGAAGAGCTCTCGCTGTGGTGCTGGATAAAAGTGAAAGATGGGTAAGGAGTGAGCTTGAATTTCTAAAGGATCAGAATCTTATAGAGATACATCCTTTAGGAATGACTATTACAAAAGAAGGCAAGACCATTATAAACAAGCTTCGTGATTATATTTCAGAACTAAAGGGTTTAAAGAATCTTGAGCTTTTAATTAAAGATGCACTAGGCGTCATGGATGTAATAATAGTACCTGGTAATGCAGACAAAGACAGAGAAACAGTAACTGAAATAGCTAAAGCTGCTTTTGAGTATCTGAAAAATAGAATTACAGACAACTCTGTAATAGCAGTCAGCGGAGGATATACTTTACTGGCAGTTGCAGAACAATCCTACAAGATAGATACAAAAAACGTTACGGTTGTACCTGCAAGGGGAGGCATTAAAGCCGATTTAGAAAGACAAGCAAGTATAGTTGCCGCAAAAATGGCTAAGAATATCGGAGGAAATTATTGCTTGCTGCATTTGCCTGATAATATTAATGCAGAAATGCTCCAAAGAATGATAGCAGATCCCGACATCGCAAAGGTAATTAACTACATAAAAAACTCACACATATTTATATTTGGATTAAGCTCTCTAGAAACTATATCCAAAAAGAGAAATTTTACTCAAGAAGAAAATGATTTTCTTCACTCACTTAATATAAGAGCAGAGGCATATGGCTGCTTTTTTGACGGTGCAGGCAGGATAGTACATAAATCGGGAAGTATAGGTATAACTGCTGAGGACTTAAGAAATATAAATATCGTAATGGCAGTCGGAGGCGGAGTCTCCAAAGCTGAGCCTATTATCTTAGTTAATAAGGGCAGAAGCAACAACGTTATTGTAACAGATGAAGCTGCTGCCCGGGAAATATATAATATTTTACAAGGAGGAAATTAAAAATGGCTTTAAAAGTAGGTATCAATGGTTTTGGTAGAATAGGAAGATTAGTTTTCAATGCAATGGTTGAACAGGGTCTTCTAGGAAAGGAATTTGAGGTTGTTGCAGTGGTAGACGTAACAACTGATGCTAAATATTTTGCTTACCAATTAAAATATGATTCAGTTCAAGGAAGATTCAAAGGAACATTGTCAACTAAGAAAAGCTCACCAGAAGTAGAAACTGATGATGTATTAGTAGTAAATGGACATGAAGTAAGATGTATAGCAGCAACTAAGGATCCTTCTCAATTACCTTGGGGAGAACTAGGTGTTGAGTATGTTGTTGAATCAACAGGTCTATTCACTGATTCAGAAAAAGCAAAAGGGCACTTACAAGCAGGCGCAAAGAAGGTTATAATCTCAGCTCCTGGAAAAGGCGATGTTAAAACAATCGTTATGGGCGTTAATGAAAATGAATATGACGCTGCAAAGCATGATATAGTATCAAACGCTTCCTGTACTACAAACTGTTTAGCACCTGTAGTTCATGTTCTTCTAAAAGAAGGCATCGGCATTGAGTCAGGTCTTATGACTACAATACACTCATACACAGCTACTCAAAAGACAGTTGACGGTCCTTCAAAGAAGGATTGGAGAGGCGGAAGAGCAGCAGCTATAAATATCATACCTTCTTCAACAGGCGCAGCAAAAGCAGTTGGCGAAGTTTTACCAGCAACAAAAGGCAAATTAACTGGTATGTCCTTCAGAGTACCAACACCAACAGTTTCAGTTGTTGACCTTACATTCACAGCTTCAAGAGATACATCCATAGAAGAAATAGACTCACTAATGAAGAAGGCTTCAGAAACATACCTTAACGGCGTACTTGGATATGCTAATGAAGAAGTTGTATCAACTGACTTCATACATGATGAAAGATCATCCATATATGACTCACTAGCAACATTACAAAACAACCTAAAAGGTGAAAAGAGATTCTTCAAAATAGTATCTTGGTACGATAACGAGTGGGGATATTCAAACAGAGTAATAGATCTAATGAAGCTCATGTTAAATAAATAATTTTCTATAAATATGGAGTTACTATAGATAACCAACTCTAAAACTCAAAATACTTTTCGTTAAGAGTTGCTAATCTCTTTGTAAGAAACAACTGGGAAAATTCAATTTTGAAGTTGTTTCTTTATAAAATAACTTTGTAAGAAATAGTGCAAAAAGTCCGGTTTTACAAGCAGCTTGTAAAACCGGGCTGTATTATGCAAAGAAATAATGCTTTATCCTATATCAAGCATGTTAATATGAAAATAAAGCTGCGTCTGTCTAGGGTCACTTCCCGAGACTTGCTTTCTTTTCATTGATTGCTGATGTAAAGTTGGGTAGATCAACTTTAAATACAGGTTAGGAGGATTTAATATGTTAAATAAAAGATCAATCGAAGATATTGATGTAAAAAGCAAAAAAGTCTTAGTAAGAGTTGACTTTAACGTACCACAAAACGAAAATGGCGAAATAACTGATGATATAAGAATAAGAGGTGCGTTAAATACTATAAACCATTTAATGCAAAATGGTGCTAGAGTAATCCTTATGTCCCACCTTGGAAGACCAAAGGGAAAATTCAATGCTAAGTATTCCTTAAAGCCAGTAGCTGAAAGATTATCAGCATTAATAAACAAGCCAGTAGTATTAGCTGACGATGTAATAGGCGAAAAA
This sequence comes from uncultured Clostridia bacterium, assembly GCA_937930535.1. Classification (GTDB taxonomy): domain Bacteria; phylum Bacillota; class Clostridia; order Lutisporales; family Lutisporaceae; genus CALGKJ01. Next base: position 1,835 of record CALGKJ010000054.1, on the reverse strand, counting down.
GTAGCTGAACTAACTAACAATTTAAAAGACGGCGACGTAATGCTGCTTGAAAACGTAAGATTCTACGAGCAGGAAGAAAAGAATGACCCTGAATTTGCAAAGAAAATAGCTGAATTAGGCGAAATATATGTAAACGATGCATTTGGAACAGCTCACAGAGCACATGCTACAACTGCTGGTGTTGCTGACTATCTGCCTTCAGCAATTGGATATCTGATAAAGAAAGAATTAGACATAATGGGCAAAGCTATAACTACACCAGAAAGACCTTTCGTTGCTATACTAGGCGGTGCTAAGGTATCAGATAAGATAGGTGTTATCGAAAACCTGCTTGACAAGGTTGATACACTACTTATTGGCGGTGGAATGGCATTTACATTCTACAAGGCTATGGGCTATGAAATAGGAAAATCAATATTAGAAGCTGACAAGGTTGAGCTTGCAGGAAATATACTTAAGAAAGCAGAAGAAAAAGGCGTTAAGCTTTTATTACCAGTTGATATGGCAGTAGCACCTGAATTTAAAAATGATGCACCTATTACAATGGTAGATGCAGATAAGATGCCTAATGATCAGTTAGGACTTGATATCGGTCCAAAGTCTATGGCTATATACTCCGAAATTATTGAAAACGCAAAAACAGTTGTTTGGAATGGACCAATGGGAGTATTTGAAATGCCTAACTTTGCAAAGGGTACATTTGCATTAGCTGACGCTATGTCAAAATGCAAGGGCGCAACTATAGTTGGCGGCGGAGATTCAGCAGCAGCAGTAGAACAGCTTGGATTCGCAGACAAAATAACACATATATCCACTGGCGGCGGCGCATCCCTTGAATTCCTTGAAGGTAAAGTATTACCGGGAATAGCTGTTATTAACGAAAAGTAGTGAGGTGTAGTTTAATGAGAGTACCAGTAATTGCAGGAAACTGGAAAATGAATAAAACTGTAAGTGAAGCCGTAGCACTTATTAATGCTTTAAAGCCATTAGCAGCAGAAGCGAAGGCAGAGGTTGTAGTATGTCCTACATCAGTATGCCTTACTGAGGCTGTAAAGGCTGTAGAAGGCAGCAATATCGGAGTGGGGGCACAAAATATGTACCACAAGGAAAGCGGAGCTTTTACAGGTGAAATATCTCCAGTATTCTTGAAGGATATGAATATAGAGTACGTAATATTAGGACACTCAGAGAGAAGACAATACTTTAAAGAAACAGATGAAGATATTAATAAAAAGGTAATTGCTGCATTAAATCACGGTTTAAAGCCAATACTCTGTATAGGAGAAACCCTTGAGGAAAGAGAAAGCGGTACAACCTTTGATGTTATTACTACGCAAGTAAATGGCAGCATGGCTGATATGACTGAAATGAACCTTGACAATGTAATAATAGCTTATGAGCCTGTTTGGGCTATAGGTACTGGCAAGACAGCTACAAAGGAAGATGCTAATGAAGTAATAAGCTTCATCAGAAAGCTTCTTAGAGAAAAGTTTGGTGATGCAGTTGCAGACAAAACAAGAATACTATATGGCGGCAGCGTAAAATCATCAAACATAAAAGAGCTCATGGATATGCCGGAAATAGACGGCGCACTGGTTGGCGGTGCAAGCTTGGAAGCTGAAGAGTTTTCAAAAATAGTAAAGTTCTAGTAGTTAACAAAGACTTCTATATAAATCGCAATAAATATGTTACATTATCGTAAATACGATGTGCGATTTATATTTGATAGAAAGCAAACGAAAGCGTATAATCAATGTAAATTATTTATTGCTTTCTATATAGTGACAAAATACAAATAATGATGATAATATAGTTTATGAATAAACAGCAAAAAT
>CALGKJ010000053.1 GCA_937930535.1 uncultured Clostridia bacterium | reverse complement strand
GGTGCAATACCCTTCCATATGCCTGGGCATAAAAAAGGAAGCATTTACAGCAGGCTTGGCTTTAATTATTTTGATACAAGCTTTTTAAATCTTGATGTTACCGAGGTTTCTGGTATAGATAATCTGCATTGCCCTGAATCAGCCATAATGGAGGCACAACAGCTTGCTGCAAGTACTTTCGGGGCTGAACATACGTTCTTTTTAGTAAATGGAACTACAGGCGGTATTTATTCTATGATATTAGCCTCAACTTTTCCGGGAGACAAGATTATTATACCCAGAAATGCTCATAGAGCTGTAACTGGTGCTGTTATACTAGGCAGACTTAATCCTGTATATATTTACCCCGAAATAGATGATCAGCTTAAAACTGCCATGGGAGTTACACCCAAGGCTGTAGAAGAAATGCTTGTAAAGTACCCTGATGCTAAAGCAGTAGTCATAACAAGTCCAACCTTTTATGGTGTATGCTCTGATATAAAAGCAATTTCGGAAGTAGTACATAGACATAATAAAACTTTAATAGTAGACGAGGCTCATGGTGCACACTTTAGATTTAATAATAAGCTGCCCATATCAGCTATTGAGGCTGGAGCGGATATTGTTGCCCAGAGTACTCACAAAACACTTCCAGCTATGACTCAAAGCTCAATGCTGCATGTAAAGGCGGATAGAGTGGATTTAGATAGACTAAGGTTCTTTTTGCAGCTTACACAGACTACAAGTCCTTCACACATACTTATGGTCAGCTTGGATATTGCCAGGTATATTATGCAGGAAAAGGGAAATGAGTTATTAGATAGAATTATTAATAATAGCAGTCGCGCAAGAATTGAAATAAATCATATAGATGGCTTTTATTGTTTGGGGAAAGACAAAATAGGAAGCTGTGGAGTACACGATATTGATGAGACAAGACTCGCAATAAATGTTGAAGGTTTTGGCATTAGTGGGTGCGAAGTGGATAAGATTCTCAGGCAAAACTTCAAGATTCAGCTTGAAATGTCCGATTTATATAATATAGTAGCAATCGCTACAGTAGGTGATGAGGACTGCTGGTATAAAAAGCTTGTTAAAAGTTTATACATAATAGCATCAGAAAATTTATCTGCTAGGCTGTTGGAAGATGATAATATTATCAAAATAAATATGAAGAACATAAGCGCAAAACAAGCTATATTACCTTGGGAAGCAGTAAACAGAGAAAAAGAATGTGTTGATATTAAAGCTGCGTTGGGAAGGGTAAGTGCAGAAATGGTTATTCCTTATCCTCCAGGCATACCTGTAATAATGCCGGGAGAAGTAGTTACCAAGGAAGCAATAGAATACGTGTTAAAATGTATGGAAAAAGGAATAAAAATAAACGGACCAGCGGATATATCATTGAAAAAGCTGTCAGTTATCAAATAATTATCATTTGATAGCTTGATATATGGTTTTTAGCATAAACCTAGAAGGGAAGCAATAACTAAACCAATGAATAAGTTAAGTTTTATGGTTGCTTCTTTAAAATATATATTTAGGAGGAGTTTATATGAAGCTTGTAATAGCAGTTGTTCAGGACGAAGATGTAAACGAACTTATGGGAAAGTTGCTTAAAAAGAGGTACAGTGCAACCAAGCTCGCCTCCACAGGTGGATTTTTGAGGGAAGGTAATACAACATTATTTGTAGGTGTAGAAGAGGAAAAGGTGGATGACGTAATTACAGTAATAAGAGATGTATGTAAAAGCAGAAATCAGACATTAACTACTCCTATTCCACCAACGGGATCAGCAGGAGTATTTATTCCATATCCCATTGATGTAACTGTAGGAGGAGCCACTGTATTTGTTATTGACGTTGATAGGTTTGAAAAAGTATAGGAGTGTACAAAAATGAAAATTGGAGATATAAATAGAGGAACTACGGCTGTCACAGGACTGGCTAGCAGAGAAGAGAGGCGTACTGAGTTTTCGGGCAGTAAGCCTTCCTTTGGTGATACAATAAAAAGAACAGAGCAGGCAGATTTAGAGAATAGACTGAACAAGCTTATGAGTGAAATAGAGCGGCAGGGAGATAATCTTGCTAAGAATATGGATATTAAGGATCTTAAGCAATATAAAAAGCTTATAGCGGAGTTTATGGATGAGGTTGTAAATGGTGCTATGAAATATACGAAGCATAACCACTTTGATAGAAGGGGCAGACATAAGGTTTACGCTATAATTAAAAAGGTAAATGCAAAGGTAGAAGAAATTAGCCGTGAATTTTTAAAAGAAGAAAAAGATAATATAAAAATGTTAGAGAATATCGGAAGCATTAAAGGTATGCTTTTGGATATGTATATGTAGCTTGGTTTAGTGGAGACTAGGCATAGGAGAGGAACAAATGAAGTTTAGTGATATAATAGGTCAGTCGGTTTTGGTAAACAGCTTAAAAAGAGCAGTAGAAGAAGACAAAGTCGCAAACGGCTATATTTTTTGCGGACCTAAAGGCTGTGGGAAAAAGCTTACAGCCTTTGTTTTTGCGTCAGCATTAAATTGTAAAGGTGCTGATAGGGAAAAACCCTGTGAAGTATGCAGCTCATGCATAAAGTTTATAAATGGAAACCATCCTAATATAGAAATAGTAAAGCCTACTGGTGCTACCATTAAAATCAAACAAATGCGTGATATAATCAGTGAGGTTTCAAAAACCTCCTTAGAAGCAGGTTTTAAGGTAATAATAATTGATAATGCAGAAAAGATGACCCATGAGGCTCAGGATGCTTTTCTTAAGACACTTGAGGAGCCTCCTCAAAACACAGTTTTTTTACTTTTGACAGAAAACCAGCATTCTTTGCTTCCCACAATAGTATCTAGGTGTCAGGTGTATAATATAAAGAGAATAAGCAACAATGATATGGAGAGATACTTAAAAAATCATTATAAATTAGATGAGGACAAAGTAAAGCTTGCAACTGCTCATTCAAATGGTATAATAGGAAGAGCAGTACAAATTTTACAGGATAATGACTATATTAATGAAAGAAACCTTTATATAAAAACTATTAAAATGCTGTTTGAAGGCAATTACAATGAGGCATCAATGCTAGTCTCTGACATTGCAGCAAGCAGAGAAGCGGCGGAAGGCTATACAGATTTTGCGCTTAGCTGGTTTAGAGATATAATGGTGCTTTGGGAAGCTCCAGATGCAGCTGATGACATAGTCAAGAATATAGATATGCTTGACGAGCTGGAAAATATAAAAGGCAGCTTAACCAAATGGAAGCTGTATAAAATAATAGATATAATAAAGGATACGCTTAAGCAGATAAAGCAGAATGTAAGCTTTAAAAACAGCTTGGAGTGTATGATATTAAATATTTTGGAGGTAAGTAATGGTAAGGACAGTTGGGGTAAGGTTTAAAAAAGCAGGTAAGATTTATTATTTTGACCCCGGAGACTTGGATATAGCAGTAAATGATAATGTAATAGTGGAAACTGTTAGAGGAGTAGAGTTTGGCAGTGCAGTATTGGGGATACGCGAGTTAGAGGAAAATGATATAGTAGCACCCCTTAAAAAGGTGCTTAGGGTTGCTACAGAGGAAGATAAAAAATTCTATGAAGAGAATAACAAAAAAGAAAAGGATGCTTTTCAAATATGTCTTCAAAAAATTCAGCATCATAACTTGAATATGAAGCTTATTGATGTGGAATATACTTTTGATAATAATAAAATAATATTCTACTTTACGGCTGACGGCAGAGTTGATTTTAGAGAATTGGTAAAGGATTTGGCTTCCGTATTTAAGACAAGAATCGAGTTAAGACAGATAGGAGTCAGAGACGAAGCTAAAATGATCGGCGGCATAGGTCCATGCGGTAAATGCTTGTGCTGTTCAACTCATTTAGGGGAATTTGCACCTGTATCAATAAAGATGGCAAAGGAACAAAGTCTGTCACTGAATCCCTCTAAAATATCAGGAATATGCGGCAGATTGATGTGCTGTTTAAAGTATGAGCAGGAAGCTTACGAGTGTGCGAGAAAGTTTATGCCCAAGGTTGGTGCACTTGTTGATACCGCAGAAGGAAGAGGAGAGGTCATAGCATCAAATATTCTTAGAGAGCAGGTTAAGGTAATGCTTGAGCTGAAGGAAGGGAATATGCGGGTGATTAAAGACTTCCCCGTTAAGGAAATAGTACAGATAAGACCGGGCAGAGATATTGAGCCTGTAATAATACCGGATGAGCTTGAAGTCGGTTTAGAAGACTTGAAAAAATTGGAGGATTAAAAGAAGCATAATAGGTTATGTATGTTAAAATATTTTAATATAATAAACCTAGGGTTTCTTTTATATATAAATAGTGGTAAAATGTTTATTGATATGTGCTTTGTATGCTCTTAATGATTAATACTAGCCGAGGCACAGTTCATAAATATTTTATTTCTTAAACTATAAGACTTTATAGGAGGTGTAAAAATGGCATATGTAATTAAAGATACTTGCATAAGCTGTGGAGCTTGTGAAGCAGAATGTCCAGTAAACTGCATTGCACAGGGAGATGATATATATGTAATCAGCCCTGATGAATGTATTGAGTGTGGAGCTTGCGCAAATGTTTGTCCAGTTGATGCTCCTGTACAAGAGTAATTTGATTTGTGCTTTCATATAAGCGACAAAATACTGTAAGCATAGTTCTTAGTAGTTTTGATATCTAAGTAGTTTGCTTTTGGTATTATAAAACTATAATTACATAAAAAAGACCTTTTTAGGTCTTTTTTGTTTTTAATATAAACCTTATTTTGTATGGTAAACAGTGGTATAATATATTGAGCTGAATAATAAAGATTGTAGCTTTTAATTATTACAATAATGAACAATACCAATGCAATGGGAGCTGAAAAAATGGAAGTTTTTTTAAAGGAAGATGAAGCCTTAGATGATCTGCAAAACGGATATAAGCTAATACAGAAAAGGGACTCCTTTCGGTTTGGAGTTGATGCAGTACTGCTTGCTGACTTTGCAGATGTAAAGCGAAAGGATAGCGTACTAGAGATGGGTACTGGTACTGGAATCATACCTATACTTTTACATGCTAAAAAGAATCCAGCTAAAATAACAGCTATTGAGCTGCAAGCGGATATGGCCGAAATGGCATCAAGAAGTATGCTGTACAATGATTTACAAAATACTATAGATGTAAAGTGCATGGATTTGAAGTCAGCACCTGATCTACTGGGAAAGGCTGCATTTGATTGTGTTGTTACAAATCCTCCCTATGTAAAAAAAGAATGTGGTATTAATAATCCTTCGGAATCAAAGGCTATATCCAGATTTGAAATAATGTGCACCCTTGAAGATGTAGTAAACACAGCAAAGCTAATGCTTAGAACTGGCGGCAAGCTTTTTATGGTACATAGGGCGGATCGGTTGGTAGATATAATTTATACAATGAGAAGTAAAGATATGGAGCCTAAAAGAATAAGGTTCGTTCACCCATCTACAGGTAAAAGACCTAATCTTGTTCTTATTGAGGGAGCCAGAGGAGGAAGACCAGAACTGAAATTTATGGATCCATTATACATATACAACGATAAAGGGGAATATACAGAAGAAATCCATAGAATATATGGGAGGAATATTTGATGACTGGCAGTCTATACTTATGTGCAACACCTATCGGTAACTTGGGGGACATTACTCTACGGTGCATAAAAGCACTTGAAGAGGTTGATATTATAGCAGCAGAAGATACGAGGCAGACTATAAAGCTTCTGAATCATCTAAATATTAAAAAGCCAATGGTCAGCTATCATGAGCATAATAAGGCGGAAAAAGGCAAAGTCCTGCTTGAAATGCTGATAGAAGGGAAAAATATTGCTTTGGTCTCAGATGCGGGTATGCCTGCCATATCAGATCCCGGTGAGGATTTGGTAAAGCTTTGTATTGATAATAATATTAATATAGTGCCAATACCCGGTGTATCTGCATCCCTTACTGCATTAATAATATCAGGGCTATCCACGAAAAGATTTTGCTTTGAAGGGTTTTTGCCTACTAATAATAAGGAACGCAGGGAACGGCTTAAACAATTTGTAGAAGAGACGAGAACAATTATTCTTTATGAGGCTCCTCATAGATTGCTAAGTACTCTTAAGGATTTAAGAGAAGCTTTGGGAAACCGTAAAATATCTGTTTCACGAGAATTGACAAAAAAATTTGAGGAGACTGTTAGAGGCAGCATAGAAGAGGTAAGTGCTGTTTTTGAAAGTAAAGGTGTTAAAGGTGAGTTTGTTATTGCTGTTGAAGGAATAACAGCAAAAGAATTGATTGATATTGATTTAAAAAAGTGGCATAATATAACCATTGAAGAACATATCAAAATGTACATGGTACAGGGAATGGAAAAAAAGGAAGCAATTAAAAAGGTTGCTGAGGATAGAAAGCTCCCTAAAAAGGAAGTTTATAAAATCGGTGTGGAGTTATAAATTCCACCATAGATATTTTCCGACCTGTTATCAGAGATGAAAGGAGGGCTAGAAATGGCATTTACAATGGATATGACTGTTGCTCAAGTACTAAGAGCAAACCCTAAAACTGCTGATGTTTTCAGAAGCTATGGAATGCATTGCTTAAGCTGCCCAGGAGCTACTGGTGAATCTGTAGGTCAAGCAGCTGCGGTTCATGGTTTTGACGCTGAACAGCTTCTTGCAGATTTAAATAAAGTAGAAGAGTAAGAAAAAAGAGGTTAGGAATTTTTCCTAGCCTCTTTTACTTGATTACTTTTTAAACTCGTCCATACATGCTGGGCAGATGTTTTTGCTTTTGTAAACTATAACGTCTTTAGCATTTCCACAGAAAATACAAGCGGGCTCATACTTTTTAAGTATGATGTGTTCTCCGTCAACATAGATTTCCAAAGAATCTTTTTCCTCTATGTTAAGAGTCCTCCTAAGTTCTATTGGAATTACTACTCTGCCGAGTTCATCAACTTTTCTTACTATTCCTGTTGATTTCATTGTAGCTTCCCCCTTTCACCAAAATATCACAAATTTCGACAAAATATTGCTAATTAAATGTTAACAGATATGCCAATTAAAGTCAATAGGTTTATTATACTTAATTTTTATTTTTTTTAATTTTTTTTTCAAAAAATGCACTAAAATGATGAAATTATATTATGTAATTTTACAAATATGTTATATTAACCATATTGCGAATATATATGGAAGCAAAAAAATGTTATGGAAATAAAAGTATATTTTGTAGATGCCATTACCGACAAACCATTTAAAGGAAATCCAGCTGTTATTTGTCGTCTGGATAGTGGCATAGATGACAAAATTATGCAGAATATAGCTATGGAATTTAATATTTCTGAAACGGCTTTCATTTATCCTATATCAGATACAAAAAACTTAATAGTTTTGGAATAAGATGGTTTAGTCCAAAAATGGAAATGATCCTATGTGGTCATGCAACTTTGCCTGCTTCTAAAGTAATATTCGACGAATATCAAACTAAGGAGAATGTTATTGAGTATAGCAGTAGAAGCGGGATTTTACAGGCACTGAGAAGGGGTAAGCATATTGCATTAGATTTCCCTTTAGATAAGTATGTTATAATGCACAATTCGACAAATGTTTTAAATGCTGTCGGAATAACGGACTATATATGTATTGTTAGAAGTATTAACACAAAAAGCTTATAATACACTCAATACTAAAAAAGACGTTATATTGAAGAACAGTCTGACTTTTCCAAGCTGCTAAAGGAAGCAGTCATATTGCTTAAGGGGTAGTATGATGCTATAGAAAAATGGTTAAGTGTAATAGGATAAAAACCTAGTTACACTTAACCATTTCTAAAAAGTCATCTTCTGATATTATTTTTATATTTGCGCCCTTCTGTATAAGCAGCTCTGCAACCTTCATTTTTGCACTTTTCTTTCCATCTCTCAGTTTTGAATAATCTTGAGCACCAGCTACAAGAAAGTTAATTTCACTACTAACAGCATCAGCACAATAACCTCCATTGTCGACGACTATCTGCATAGCATCCTTTCTGATAATAGACCTTAACGTGCCAGTAAATACAAATGTTTTACTAAAGCAAGGATGACTTTCATCGAAAAATGTTTTTTCTGTTGTAATATTTATTGACTTGGAATTTGGTTTACGCTGGCTTTTTTGCGGCTTGATAGTACTGGCAGAAGTATATCCGCCTGGGAATAGCTTGCCGCATTGCACACCTATTTTTTTACTAAGCTCTTGTATTGAATCGACTTTTTGAAGCTTGCATACTTCGATCATAATTCGGGCTGCTGCTATAGCATCCTCAAGGGCATCATGGTGCTTAAATTCAAAGCCTATATAGCTTGCTACATTATTGAGCTTATGACTGTTAAGGCATGTCCATGTTTTCTTAGAAGCCGTTACAGAGCAAAAATAATCTATCATAGGATATTTAATATTATAGGTATCAAGAACGTGGCGTAAAACGCTTATATCGAAGCTTGCGTTATGAGCTATTATGGTTTTGCCATCAATATATTGATTTATTTCCTCCCATAAAACATCAAACTCAGGCTTATCTCTTACGTCTTCCTCCGTAATGCCGTGTATCATAATATTAATAGAGTTAAAGTAAAGCTTGGGTGGTCGTATGAGCCACGAAGCGGTTTGTGTTATTTCTCCATTTTCAACAACGGCTATTCCCATAGAGCATGCACTGTTTCTTTCAGCATTTGCTGTTTCAAAATCTATAGCTACAAAGTTCATTTACTGTTCCCCCTTACTTATAATATTAGTATCGCATTTCTATTGGCTTATGGCAATATTAAAGTAGAAAGGAAGCAAATGTATATTTCGTTTTATGTTGCAGCTAGCTCTTAACTAGATTTAGCAGTGCATTATCATTTAGTATCCTTAAACTTAAGAATATATTCACATTCGGTACATACATCTGTTATTATTCCAGAGCTTGCAAAAAGCTTACCTATTGGTTGAAGTATGGCATTAATTTTTAATAGTTGTAATTCATTTTATATTCCAATCATATTATATTATGATACTGTGTAATTAGGAGGTATACTATGAAAAATAAAGGTAGTGAAAAGTTAGTTTTCCCTGGAGCAAATACTAGTAAAGGTTTTTATTCATTCTATGATTATGTAATACCTATTGATGCAAATAGAATATTTGCGATAAAAGGTGGGCCTGGTGTAGGAAAAAGCAGTCTTATGAAGGCTGTGGCACAAGAGTTTATTGAGCAGGGCTTTGATGTGGAAAAGCACTATTGTTCTTCGGATAATAACTCATTGGATGGAGTTGTTATACCTAAGCTGAATGTTGCGCTTATAGATGGTACGGCTCCGCAAAGCGCAGTAACAACCGTAGAAACCGTATAAAAAATAATAGATCTAAGCGTATTGTGTTATATGAACACAATTTTTTTATTTTTTAGAATTATTTAATGGAGATTGGATTTATGCCAGTCTCTTTATTAATTTACAGATAAGGTGATATAGAGGATTTAGGAAATAGAATAATACGGTACTTGATGTGGCTATGTATGGTGACGAGTACACATTTCGGATTTGTAGAACGCATTAGCTTTTTTAGTGCCCAAGAACTACTAAAATAGGGTAAACATCCTGTGGTTATAGTTTACATAATGTGTTATTATTGAAATAATTAAATAAAAGCCTATATAAAGGAGTTGTTATTATGTCAAGGAAGATAATTAACAAAAAAGTATTGGTAGCTTCAATTCTCGTCTTTATTATGTTTTTCAGCTATACGGTAGATGTCAATGTTTTTGCAGCAAAGCCGGACAGAAAAGCACCTTCAGCTCCAACTAATTTGCGAGCCTCGTCAGTAGATGATACATTTATTGCACTTGAATGGAATCCTTCAACTGATGACGTTGGTGTAAAATCCTACGACATTTACAAAGATAATAAGTATGCAGGCAGTTCGATTACTACTAGTTATACTGCAAGCGGATTGACCGCAGGAACAACTTACAGATTCTATGTTGTTGCTAAAGATGCGGCCGGCAATACTTCGCAAAAAAGCAACATCCTAACTATAACCACTACTATACCTGCTCCAACGCCGGAGCCGACACCAGAACCGACACCAGAGCCAACACCGGAGCCAACGCCAGAGCCAACACCCACGCCTATTCCCGAGAATTCAAAGAGAGTAGTAGGTTATTATGCAGCGTGGTCTGCGTATTCAGGCTTTACACCGGACAAGATAGATGCAAGTAAGCTGACACATATAAACTATTCTTTTGCAAATATAGGCAGCGACTTGAAAATTGCATTAGGCTACCCCGATATAGATCCTTCAAACTTTAGCAAGCTGAACGCATTGAAACAGTCATATCCGTCACTGAAGACGCTGATTGCTGTGGGAGGCTGGTCTTGGTCAGGTACATTCTCTGATGCAGCCCTTACCGATGCCTCAAGAACAGCTTTTGCAGACAGTTGTGTGGAATTTATCGTAAAATATGGTTTTGATGGAGTAGACATTGATTGGGAGTATCCTGTAAGTGGTGGTTTGTCAACAAACATAAAGAGACCAGAGGACAAGCAGAACTTTACGTTTCTGATGCAGAAACTGCGTGAGAAACTGGATGCAAGAGGCTTGATTGATGGGAAAAAATATCTACTGACCTTTGCGGGTGCCGCAGGCAGCTGGTATGTAAACAACACTGAATTGGGATTACTGCATCAGTATGTAGATTTTGGAAGTATCATGACCTACGATATTCACGGCACTTGGGATAAGTATACGGATTTCAATGCACCCTTATACAACAACAGTGATACTTCTCCGCAGTATAAATGGAGTGTAGATGCAAGCGTAAACGCATGGAAGAAAGCAGGCTTCCCGGGAGACAAGCTTGTTGTAGGTGTCCCATTCTACGGACACAGATACAATTCTGTTGTCAACGTAAATAATGGTTTATACCAGACCTTCACAGGGGGCTCATCATTAACTTATGCCAATATTGCAGCCAATTATCTGAACAAACAAGGTTATGTAAGGTATTTCCACCAGCAGTCCATGGTGCCTTGGCTGTTCAATGGTACGACCTTTATAAGCTATGACGACGAAGAGTCTATGGGCTATAAGGCAGCATATATCAAAAACAACGACTTGGGCGGTGCAATGATATGGGAACTAAGCCAAGATCCGAACCGAGTTTTGTTGAATGCACTATATAACGGTTTAGAGTAAAAAATATAAAGTGGTCAAGCATGATTTTTTAGGTGCTTGGCCACTTTTGTGACTTAATTCAATTCTGGTGCGTCACTCTTTGTACTACCTTTTGACTGAGTGCTTACAGTACACCGCCAAAAGCCATCTAAAGCAGTTCACTGATAACTATAGGCTATAACATAACCTAGTACTGATATGAATATAATTATAAAATATGGTATAATATCTATAAAAAGAGATAAGGCTGTCAGATGAAAATAAACAACCGTATGAAAGCATATAACAATATAAAACTCATATTGCTACTTCTAGGATTGTCAATAAGGATAAAGTAAAAGGGTATTAAAAAGTCGTTAGATAAATTTAAACCATTGAAAGACAATAATAAAATTAGATAGAATTATAAAAGCAGTAATTGTTTGGGAAAACATGCATAAGCTTATATATACAGAAGCTCAAAAATATCGGGCTTCTTTTTATTTTCAATAATAACCGTAGAAGGTATCCAATTTAAACGCTGCAACTACCAATTTATAGATAGATAGCATATCAGTGCAATTTTACAGCGGATAGTATAGCGGACAATCCTTGCTAATATATATGTAATATGGAGATATAGAGGGGGTGCGTTTGTGGCTGCTAAGAAGTTTAAAGTAGTAGTAGAGATAACAGGCAGTGAGCAGGAACGGCAGGCTGCATATAATAATACGCTTAAGCTGATCATAAATAAGTATATGTGTGAGGTTAGAAAGGATGAGGGCAGCAATATATTTGAGGGTATCAACGGAGGAACAAGCAGAGAGAGGCTTCTCAATACAAGCACAGAGAGAAGAGTGTACCAATAAGGCCAGAGAGCTTGGCTGTGGTGCATCTGATATACAAGAATACCGTGACGAAGGCATAAGCGGATCAATATTGGAAAGACCGGGCTTGATAGCAGCACTTGATACAGTTAAAAATGACAAGGATATAATATACTTCATATGTCTGGACTCAAGCAGGCTATCCCGTAATGTATCGCACCAGCTTATAATAGTGGATGAAATAAAGAAAAGCGGCACACAGCTTATTTTTATAAAAACATCCTATGAGGATAGTCCAGAAGGAAGGTTTCAGCTAACAGTAATGTCGGCTGTTGATGAATACGAAAGGGCAAGATTCAGGTTCAGAAGTGAGCTTGGCAAAAGGGCAAAGGCGAATAAAAGAATGTTGACACATAGTCCCGGGCTGTATGGGTATGATTTTGACAAGGAAACAGATACATTAAGCATCAACGAATATGAAGCAAAAACTGTAAAGCTAATGTATGAGCTGGTAGTAAATGAGCAAATCGGACCTCTGTCCATAGCAAACCGACTAAATGATATGGGTATACCCTCAAAGAAAAACAAGCTATGGCAAAAGGCTGTAGTAAAAAGGATACTAAATAATACTGCATATAAAGGTATGTTATACATCAGGCGATATGATACAACTGATGTCAAGCTTAATAAATATAAAGAGGAAAAGGACAAGGTAAAGAGAAAGGAAAAGCCGCGGGAAGAATGGATTCCTATATCAATACCGCAAATTATAAACGAGGATACATGGAATAAAGCACAAGGCATAATGGAGGATGGCAAAAGAAAATGGAGAAGCTACAGCAAGGTAGATTATTTGTTAAGTGCTTTATGCAGATGCGGAAAATGCGGAAGCACAATACATGGCAATCTGGTATCAAGCAGGGGAAAGCAAAGAAGATACTATGTATGTACGGCACAATCGCCGGGTATAGCAGGAAAGGAAAAATGCAAACTGGGCTTTATTAATGCAGAGCAGCTTGAAGAAGCAGTCTGGAACAAGGTTCAATCATGGCTCAAGAATCCTGATGAGCTGGAGCATGAAATAAAAAACGGAATACCCAATGAGCTGGAGGAAAAAGAAAATAGGTACGCTGAGCTGACCAAGGAAATAGACAGCCTGACAAAAGAAAAAGAACGTGTAGCAACCATGTACCAAAAAGGCTTGATAGACCAGCTTAGCACAGAAAAGAGGCTTAAGGAAATAAACATAAGGGATAATACCCTAAAACAGATGCGGCAAGCCCTGAACAACGAGATAAGTGCCTTCAAGGTGAATAATGAGGATATCGCAGCTATCAAGAATATTGCAGGCAAAGTAATGGGAATGCTGGATGATCTGGAGTTTGAGGATAAATATAATATAGTTAGGACGCTTGTTCATGGGATAACTGTAACAGGGGAGACTGTGGTAATAAAGGCGAAGATACCTGCTTTGGTGCAGAATGTGGATATGTGAGAAGGATGTACATTGGAAGATGTATATCCTTTATGATTGTATGGGAAAGGTTTATATGTATAATAAGCTTTATAAGTAGTCGTGTGGTACATTTGCTTTCAAGTCAACCTAAATATAAATAAGTGGCATAAGACTATTGCAGAATGATATAATAATTATAACTTGGTTAGTAAGTTTTCGCAGATTATTAAGGTTCTTGTTGGACAATAATAAGCCATCGATTGTATGGAATTAGTAATAAGTAAATAAAAAGAATGATTTGAGTCTAGTTGAAAAGGAGTGTTATTTTAATATGAATACTATAAAGATTGAATTTGAGATTCCAGAAGTTTTGTCTTCATATGTTAATATAAAAGATCCAGAGTATCATAAAAACATAAAAGAATTAATGCTATACCAATTGATTAAAGAAGAAAAAATATCACTAGGTAAAGCCGCTGAGATTTTAGAAGTTGATAGAATCACTCTAATAACTGACTTGGGTAAAATGGGTATATCCTATTTCGACTATGAAATAAACGAAGTTATAGAGGATGTAGAGAATATTAGGAATGCGATGGGGGAAGAGGGTAAATGTTAATTGTTGCCGATACGACACCTATTATTTCGCTTGTGAAAATAGGTTTACTAGAATTATTGAACAGTATGTATGGTGAAGTCATATTGCCTGAAGCCGTTTATAATGAGCTTATAAGCAATCCATCAATGAATAATGAAGCCGAAATAATCAAAGAAAGTAAATTTTTAAAGGTTATGAGAATTCAAAATGAATTTGCAGTTAAAATATTGCAAAAGCAACTTAACTTGGGAGCGGGTGAAAGTGAAGCTATTGTCTTAACTGATACACTAAAAGCTGACTTGCTATTAATTGATGAAAGAAAAGCAAGAGGCATAGCTAAGAATATGGGAATAAATATTACAGGAACACTTGGAATTTTAGTAGATGCAAAGAGACAAAACCTAATTGACCAATTAAGACCATTATTAGATAACTTGATAAATAATAATATAAGAATAAGCGAGAAACTTTATAATGATGTACTTGCATTGGTAAATGAAAAGGAATGAGATTTTTAATTGATGGGAGTACAGAATATGGATATGCGAGAAGGATGTACATTGGAAGATGTACGTCTTTTTTTACATTAAAAAAGGAAATTGTGAAAGTATGTAGAAATAATGGTAATAAATATATAGAATTATAAGAGGGGGTAGATGAATT
>CALGKJ010000052.1 GCA_937930535.1 uncultured Clostridia bacterium | reverse complement strand
TAAAAGTCTCTAAGCTCTTTGGGAGAAACAACTGTAAATATTAGTACATGTTTATACTATCCATATATAAAGTATTATATACCAATTTTTACTTTATGCATATATACAAAAATGTGGAATTCTTAAAAATTTTATGTTTTTAATTATAGAGAAACAACTCCTTAAGAAAAGTATTTTGAGTTTTAGAGTTGGTTATATATAATCAATATACAGATAATTTAAAACATCTACTATTTTTCCTGCTTTTTTATAGACTCTTGGAACTCTTTTACCTATCATACATACTATCTCATAGTTTATAGTGCCAAGCTTATCTGCAACCTCATCTATGGATATAAAGCTCTCACCCTGTCTGCCAAAAAGTACTGCTTCATCCCCTACCTTAACATCCTCTATACCAGTTACATCAAACATACACTGATCCATGCATATCCGTCCCGCAACAGGAACTCTTTTACCTTTGACTAAAGCTTCCGCCTTACCAGATAACATCCGTGTGAAGCCGTCAGCGTAGCCTATGGGTAAAGACGCAATTTTGCTTTTTTTAGCTGCAATGAACTTCCTTCCATAGCTTACGCTTTGTCCTTGCTCTATTTCCTTAACATGACTGATCCTGACCTTTAAGGACATAACCTGCTTTAGTTCAAGCTTTTGAAGCTGTACGTCATATGAGGGTGCCAAACCATAAAGCATTATACCTGCTCTTACCATATTCATATGAAAGTCCGGTAAATCAATTATTGCAGCACTATTACCGCAGTGCTTTAATGGAATATGAATATTTTCCTTCTCAAGCTCCGAGCATATCCAGTTAAACTTTTCATACTGTGTTTTTGTATAGGATTTATCCACTTCATCAGCCACTGCAAAATGAGTAAATATCCCTTCAACCATAATGTTTGGCAGATCACTTATCCTCTTTATCAGCTCCACGCTTTCACTGTCAGGCTTTAGACCAATCCGTCCCATTCCTGTATCTATTTTTATGTGTATTTTTGCAGTCTTGTTTTTAGCTTGTGCATGCTTTGATAATGCCTCCGCCAGTTCCCAGGAGTATACAGCCTGCTCCAAATCATAATCTAGTACAAGCTCAACCCTTTCAGGATCTGTATACCCCATTATAAAAATCGGAACATCATTATAACCTGCCTGCCTTAGCTCAATTCCTTCATCAAGAACTGCTATGGCAATTCTATCTGCTCCATTTTCCAACAGTGTTTCAGCTATTTTTTTTGCGCCGTGACCGTAACCGTCAGCTTTTATAACCGCTGCAACAATAGCATCCTGTTTTGTAAGTCTTCGTACTTCTCTGATATTATGGGCTAAATTATCCAAATCTATTTCTGCCCAAGCCCCTCTAACCTTACTTAAATCGTACATTATACGTTTCCTCCTATCCTGCATAAAAGGGTATTCAATACTCTTTATGCAGCAATTAGTTCATCATCAGTCAGTTATGTTAAATAGCGAATCCTCCAGCTTAACTGCTTTTTTGTAGTTTTCATATAATATCTGGGTTGTTATTTTGTTATCTTTATCATATATTTCAATCTTGTATGGTTTTGTATCCGCCTCTGATATCCAGAGTTTTTCTTTGTACATATATCTATTTTCTCCGGGTATGACTAATTCAAGTACATAATATTCATTATTATGAATTTTTTCTTTTTCTATTTTTGCTTTTTCGAGTACCTTGAAATAGTGGATGAAAGAGCCGATAAAAGAATTATACTCAATGCTGCTTTCAAAATTATCCATTTTAAGGTGAGTTTTAATATCAGGATGATAAATCCAAGCAGTATCTCCATTGCATATTATTAGCTGCCCCTTATGCTCCGATGGCTCAACAACTTCAATTCTGTATTTAGAAGGTGTCTTATATAAGTGCTTCATTTTATATTCCATTGTACTTTTGTTATTAGTGATTTTCATAGTTACATCGCAGCTATAGGATTCCATAGCCAAAAGTTCTCTCTGTATATCCTCTATAGTTTTTTTTGATATTTTTGCCTCACATGCTGCTGTGATAACACATACAATTAATAAAACACACAGGACTTTGTACTTTGTCAATTTAACTCCCCCTAGTCTGCATGAAAGCGGTAGCTGATAAACCTATTTTCCTGTTATATTTTTAATTGTATGTGAAATATGGCTTATTATGTCACTAGCCGTTAGTCCATATTTCCCTATATTTTCCGAAACCTTATCACCAGCCTATCCATGTATGTATAGGTATACTATATTCATTAATGGACCTTTCGTTTAACCTCTTTATCTACTTGGAATAGTAAATCTTCAAGTGTCAAGCCCTCACTATCAATAGAAACCTCCGCAATAGCGGTAGCGGTTGCAAAATCCTTGCAGTGTGATATTGTTACATGAATATCCCCTATATTATTCTCATCTACGTATTGCTTTACTTTTGCATTAAACCTTACTACGGGCTTTCCGGCACTGCATCGCAGTATCTCGACATCCTTCCATCTAAAAGAGCTCAGACCTGTACCAAGTGCCTTAAAGACAGCCTCCTTTGCCGAAAACCCTCCCGCAATGCTCTGAACATTCATATTTCGCTTTTCATAATACTCCATTTCAGCTTGGGTAAATAACCTTTCAATAAATCTAGGATTTCTTAGTATTGCCTTCCTAATCCTATCTATCTCTATTATATCAGTACCAATCCCATATATCATTTAAATGCCCCCTACGCCATATATATTATCCCGCCTATATTAAAATATAGCATGTACCTTAATATTTTTCTACACTATAGAATATAATCCTTTCAAAACATAAAAAAAGTGCGACAGTACTTATCACACTCTTTTTGACCTATAGGGTTGCTTCCCTATATCTACTCAAAAAAGCTTTTATCCAGCTTTTCCATCTCGGCAGCGCCAATCATGCCATGCACAAAGGAGTATAGCTTGTTTACCTTTTCATCATGCTCAACCTTCTTTTGAATAAGAGTTCCCAGCTTTTTTCTTATTTCAACAATTTCCTGCTGACACTTTTCTGCTTCTGTCTTATTTTCTTTTATAAGCTCATAAGCTCTTTTAATAGTTTCTTTGAGCAGCACAGTATTCTGCTGATTTATCAAGTCAGGAAGCGTTTCAAGTTCTTCGATAATTATTGGCATTCTTTCATTTATATCAAGAAGTTCCCTTTGAGCCTCCTCCATTTTAGGTATTGCAGCTTGATTATTTTTGTCATTTATGTCATTGGATATGTATAATATTTTATTCATTACAACTTTTTTCCTTTTTTCTAGCTGCTTCAGCTCGTCTTCCAGTTCCCTTTCATTTGATAGCAATTCCTCCAAAGCTGCTACTATTTTGTTTAGAGCTTTTGAACGAAAATTACTAAACAACTGTATCCATTCTGGTGTATATATCAGAATGGGTATCCTGTTTCTTTTTACAATATTATCCATAAAGTCAATATCCTTCACACATACTCCCCCAATTTGACAAAATCCATATTTAGTATATCCAGTTGTTTCTCACAAATAGATTAGCAACTCTTAACGAAAAGTATTTTGAGTTTTAGAGTTGGTTATCTATAAAGATATATCGGCTAGTTTACTATATAAATTTTAATAATTTTAAATTATTTTTTAAATATATGCAAATATAACCTCCGCCCTCTAAAACTCTGGACAGAAGTTATATTTGCATAGCAGTGTTATTAAACAGGAAGTAATACTGTAAACTCAGTACCCTTTCCCTGCTCGCTTTTTACTTTTATAGTGCCGCCGTGAGCTTCAACAATTGTTTTTACTATTGCCAGTCCGATGCCTGTACCGCCAGTACCTCTGTTTCTTGATTTATCGGCTCTGTAAAATCTTTCAAATATATAGGGTAAATCCCTATTGTCTATGCCTATTCCTGTATCTATTACTGAAATCTTTGCATAGCCATCTTCCATGGTATCCACTATTCTTATAATATCACCTTTGTCTGTGTACTTTACTGCATTAGAAATAAGATTTACCATTACCTGACTTAACTTATCTCTATCTACCTCCAGCTTCACCCTGCCGTCTCTATATTCAACCGTTATCTGCTTGCTTTTAAACTCAGGCTCAAAATTTCTTAAAACGTTATTTATAACCTCTGACAAGATGACATTTGATTTTTGAAGAATAACCGTATCTCCTTCATATTTTGCCAGTTCCTCCAGATCGCCTACCATTTTACTTAGTCTGGTAATCTCCTCGTGGCAGCTTTTCAAACGTTCTTTATCTGCTTCCCATATTCCATCTATCATTGCCTCCATATGACTTTGAAGGGTGGCAAGGGGAGTTCTCAGCTCATGAGCCACATCAGCAGTCAGCTTTTTTCTGAGATTTCCCTGTTTTTGCAAAGTTTCTGCCAATCCATTGACAGTATCAGTAAGCTTTATTATTTCTATAACATTAGATTTTTCGTGACATCTATCCTCAAACTTACCCTTAGAAATCATTTCGGCAGTGTCTGTGACTCTTTTTATTGGGGTACTTAACCTTTTTGCCATAAAATACCCTGATGAAAGTGCGGCAAAAAGGGATAATATCCCTACTACAAAAATAACTCTGTTTAATGCATTTATAAAGTTCAAATCAGCATTATTAAAAAAGAACGGACCGTAGTAGCCTATCTGTACATAGCCTATTTTTACATCTCCCTGCTTTATAGTATACGTACTTTCCTTATATGCACCCTTCCAATTGGGATACCTGCTGTACATATTTCGAGACATGTCTTCTATCATTTGCTGGCACATACCGCTATTGTATTCTGTTGCATCCCATATTATATTTTTTTCAATATCTACAATACTCAGTATAAGCCCTTCCTCCAAGGCTCTTATGCCGATCACTTCGATAGCATCCTTTTTCCAAGTCTTATCCTTGCTGTATTGATGCGCAAGCATAATTACAATATCATTGTTTCTTCTTTCTTGATTTTTCTTTACATACTCCCGAAAATACTTCTCTAAATACATATTAGATACTATGCTTATTAACAGCACGCAAATAGCAGCAATAAATATATATGAAATAGAGAGCTTTGTTCTCAGGCTGGTTTTCATATTATTCACCACCAAATCTATAGCCTACGCCGTATACTGTTACTATGTATACAGGCTGTTTGGGATCTGCTTCGATTTTCTGTCTTAGATTTTTTACGTGAGTATCAATAGTCCTATCAAAACCTTCATAAGCATCACCAAATGCAATATACAAAAGCTCCTCTCTGGTGAAGGTTTTCTGAGGTACTTTTGCCAATGTCATCAAAACCTTATACTCATTAGGGGTCAGGTTTACAGCCTTATTCAGTACGCTGACTTCATGCTTTAAATCATCAATAACCAGTTGTCCTCCATTAAAGCTGTAAATGTATGATTTTTTGCCAGCTTTACCAGTTCTTCTAAGCACCGCTTCTACTCGCGCAATTAATTGTCTGGGACTGAAAGGCTTGGTTATATAATCATCTGCACCAATACGCAAGCCCTTCAATATACTTTCTTCCTCAACCTTGGCAGTCAGCATTATTATGGGCATATCTGATTTATCTCTTATTATTTTACATATTTCTTCTCCTGTTATATCAGGCAGCATTAAATCCAGAATCATAATGTCTGGTTTATGTGTATCAAACAATTCTAAAGCCGTTTTACCGTCATAGGCTTCTATTACACTGTACCCGCTGCTTTCAAGATATGATCTTACTACATCTACCAGCTTTTTTTCGTCATCTACCACAAGTACCCTAGCTTTATACATATTTATGTCCATGCCCTGTATTCTGCACAAAACATAATGTAAGAAATTGCATGGACTCGGCACCCCTTTCACATATATTTCCAATTTCTTTCAACCTTATCAACCTCCACAGCAGCTACAGCCGCCTGCCGGTGCAGACTGCTGCTCCTCAGTATAAATCTCACTTTCAGATAATGCAGACAAATCCTCCACTACCTTTATGCTGCTTCGTATCATACCCATCCAGCAAGAATAGGGTAAACTGCCTGTTTCTTCCGGCAAAAATTCTATTATGTTATCACCCGGAGATAAGGGCTTTTCTATACCAAGTCTTGGTATAATCACTGCATTATTGCAGCCATTTAGGTTTTCCTTAGCGGCTTTAATATTAAACCTTACAGGAATACCCTTCTGTACTACTATGGGGGCATATTTCCCGGGCATTAGGTCAATAGTTACTTCCTGATAGTCACCTTGTATCACAGCAATATTGCCAGCCTTGGAGGATGCTGCTACTGCCGTTGATACGCCCGATAAGCTTAAGCCTCTGTTTAACATAACAATACCTAATATTATGATAAGTACTGCACTTACTTTCATTAGCTTATTTGTAAACCTTTTACTCAATAATGTGCTTAGTGCCCCAAAGCCAAACATTAATGGAACTGTGCCAAGGCTGAACATAAGCATTGACATAGCTCCGGCAAGTACACTGCCAGTTCCCAATGCATAGAGCTGCATGGTCTGTAATGGACCGCAGGGCATAAGTCCATTTAACAGTCCAACATAAAAGGGGCCATAGCTTTTGCCGCTTTTAAATATTGTATTTGCAAATATTTTGGGCATCCTGATGTTAAAGCTTCTTAACCAAGGAAATATATTTAAAAGATTTATGCCCATTACTATCATTAGTATACCTGATATTACCGCCACCATACCTTTAGCATAGCCGGAAAAGCTGACTACAGAGCCCAAACCGCCTGCGATTCCACCTACTAGGGTGTAGGAAACCACCCTGCCCATGTTATAAAGAAAGCTGGGTTTAAATTTTTCCATGGCATTCTTATCCTGCGCTTTGTATGTAACGCATTGTGATAAATTTATTCCTCCGCACATTGCAATACAATGCAAAGAAGTCAGTGCTCCTACTATAAATAATATGCTGTATCCCATTGATTGATTAATTTCTGGTATAAAATTAAATCCAATAGTGTTTTTTATGATTAAATATAAAGCAAGAACGATTATTCCAATACCCAAAAGCTGATTTATATTAAAGCTTTCTGTATTATTTTTCCCTAAAGAAAATGCTTTATTTGAAGCTTTGCCATTCACTGTACCTTTAACTTTATATCCAGCTTTTTCGATACACTCAAATATTGCTTCCTTTGTGACTTTATCAGCTTCAAAAGTAATACTGGCTTTTGATTTTTCGTAGCTGACCTTTACTTTTGTTATTCCAGATATTTTGTTTATCGCTCTTTCCAGACGCATCTCACAGCTAGTACAAGTCATACCTTCTATTTCTATAATAAGCTCCTTTAATTCAAAACTCATAATATCCCTCCAACAAAGTCTGCTTCATGCTTCTAAAAAATTTACAACTGTTTCTCTATAAAGTTTATCACTTAATTATGAAGATTTTATGTTGGATTATGGGTACAATATATTTAAAATTATTTGTTTCATTTTTCAAGTCTGATATAATGATACTGTTACATAACTATATAACAATTTTCATTAACAATTTTGCACAATGAGAGGATGGTTTAGATGAACAAAAACCCAATAGTTACTATCGAAATGGAAAATGGCAATATCATAAAGGCAGAGCTTTACCCCGAGGTAGCTCCAAACACAGTAAGAAACTTCATATCCCTTGTTAACAAAGGCTTTTATGATGGATTGATATTCCATAGAGTTATCCCTGGCTTTGTTATACAAGGCGGCTGCCCAGAAGGTTTAGGCATAGGCGGACCCGGTTACTGTATCAAAGGTGAATTTACCGAAAATGGTTTTGTAAATAATCTTTCCCACGAGAAGGGAGTACTCTCAATGGCGAGAGCTATGCCCCATGATTCAGCAGGCTCGCAGTTTTTTATAATGCATGATACAGTTCCACACTTAAATAAAAAATATGCTGGCTTCGGCAAGGTTACAGAAGGTATGGATGAGGTTGACAGAATAGCTAAATCAAAAAGAGACTCCTCCGACAAGCCTCTTGAGCCCCAAAGAATGAAAAAGGTTACAGTAGATACCTTTGGTGTTGATTATGAGGAAGTAGAAAAAGCAGCTGACATGTACTAAAAAAAGAAGCGGCACAGATGCTTTAGAGCATGTGCCACTTCTTTTTTATGTTCATAAAATTATACTATCTTAGTAGTCCAGCCTTCCGCATTCCAGACTTCGTCAATCCAATCTTCATAGAAGTCAGGCTCGTGGCTTACCAGAAGAATAGTTCCCTTAAACTCTTTTAGGGCTTTTTTCAATTCAGCCTTGGCATCGACATCAAGATGGTTTGTAGGTTCATCCAGTATCAGAAAATTAACGTTTTTAAGCATCAGCTTGCAAAGTCTTACCTTTGCGTTTTCTCCTCCGCTCAGTACCATCATTTGACTTTCTATATGCTCATTAGTAAGTCCGCACTTTGCCAGCGACTGACGTACCTGATAGTTGGACAGTGCCGGAAACTCGCTCCATATCTCTTCCATAGCAGTATTTGTGTTATCTCTGCTGGATTCCTGCTCAAAATAACCCGGATGCAGATATGGATCCAAAAATACCTCACCTGAAAGTGGTGCTAGATCTCCTAGCAAGGTTTTGAGCAGGGTACTTTTTCCTATACCATTTGCTCCTGTAATAGCAATCTTTTTTCCTCGTTCAAGCTTTATATATAAAGGCTTAGTAAGAGGTGCATCGTAGCCTATTACCAGATGTTCTGTCTGAAAAACCAGCTTTCCAGGAACTCTTGCTTCAGTAAACCTAAAGGTAGGCTTTATTTTCTCCCTTGGTTTTTCTATGATTTCCATTTTGTCTAATTGCTTTTGTCTGCTCTTAGCCATGCCTGTTGTAGCTACTCTGGCTTTGTTTCTGGCTATAAAGTCCTCCAGTCTGTCTATTTCCTTCTGCTGTTTTTCATATTCCTGAAGCTGTCTCTTTTTCTTTAGCTCATGTGCCTGCACAAATTCGTCGTAGTTGCCCACATATCTTGTAACAGAGGCATTTTCCATATGATATATGATATTTATAACGTCATTGAGGAATGGAACTTCGTGAGAAACTAATATAAAGGCATTTTCATAGTTTATGAGAAATCTTTTAAGCCATTCTATATGAACTGCATCAAGATAATTTGTAGGCTCATCCAGAATCAATATCATAGGGTTCATAAGCAGAAGCTTTGTCAGAAGCACCTTTGATCTCTGACCTCCGCTTAAGTCCTCAACATCCCTGTCAAGTCCTATATCTCCAAGTCCAAGTCCGTTTGCAACCTCTTCTATTTTTGCATCCAAGGTATAGAAGCCGCTGCTGTCCAGCATGGTCTGTATTTCTCCCACATCCTCCATAGCCTTAGTCATTTCAGCATCTGAAAGCTCTCCCATCTTTTCATAGATTTGAAGCATTTCAGCTTCCAAATCAAACATGTTTTTGAAGGCTTCCCTAAGCACATCTCTAATAGTTTTGCCTCTTGTCAACATGCTGTGCTGATCCAGATATCCTACAGTCACTCTGCTGCACCATTCTACATTTCCCTCGTCCGGCATAAGTTGTCCTGTTATTATATTTAGAAAGGTTGATTTTCCCTCTCCATTTGCTCCTACTAATCCTACATGCTCACCCTTTAAAAGCCTGAAAGTCACATTTTCCAAAATTTTTCTTGCTCCAAAGCCATGGTTAACATTTGTTACGTTTAAAATGCTCATTTTACACTCCCTCTTAACTATTCTTAAAAAATATACTCGTAAAGCTTGCTTTAAGCACATGGCAAGCTTTAAAGTGTCTTAGCTTTACAGAGAAGCAACTTCATAATCGATATTTCCAGTTGTTTCTCCCAGTGAGCTTAGAGACTTAGTGTCTAAGCTATACATATATCTATAATATAACTACCCAATGCAGTATTCAAGTTTTTTTGAAGGCATTTTTATAATATTATTATTTCCAATTAATAAACCACCCTGTTAAGGGTGGTCATATTAGTACAATCTTATTTAGTCATTTCCTTTAGCTCTGTGCTGAGTGCTCTAATCTTTTCTACTTCCTCAGCTATGTCTATTATCCTGCTGTTTTGGCTTTCAGTAGAAGCTAGTATCTCCTGTGTTGTAGCAGCGTGCTGCTGTGAAATAGCAGCTATATTCTCCAATTGCTGCTGTACCTTTTTAAATGAAACCGTAATTTCGTCTATCATATTATCTTCTTCTTGTATATTCTTATCCATACTTCCAAAGTGATTTTTAATATTGGCAAAACTTTCATGGATTTGCTTAACAATGGAGCTTCCTATTTCAACTGCTGTATTGCCTAGCTGTGCCTTTTCCAGTGCTGATTTTGACTTTTCCTGTGTACCTCTTATTATTACATTAATATCCTCAACAGTCCTAGCACTCTGCTCTGCAAGCTTTCGCACCTCATCAGCCACTACTGCAAAGCCCCTTCCCGACTCTCCTGCGCGTGCAGCCTCTATTGCTGCGTTAAGTGCCAAAAGATTAGTCTGCTCTGCTATCTGAGTAATACCAGATAAGAAGCTGTTAATATTATTCATATTCTCTTGAAGCTCTGTAACTGTCATCAATGCCGAACCCACCGAGCTTCTTATTGTATCCATCTGTTCATTCATTTTTTCCATTTCACTATTGCCCGAAATAACTATTTTGTTAATAACAGCAGATATATCCTTTACATCTTCTGATAATGCCTGAACCTCTATAACGGATGAACTGGCATTATTCATTGAATGAGCTATATCTGTTACTCCGGTAGCTTCTTCTTCAACGCCTTTTGCTATCTCATTTATTGCAGTTGTTATATGTATGCTTACTTCCTTAATGCTATTTATACCATTATTGGCTTTTATGATGCTTTCATTTAGCACCTCTGCACTATTATCAACCTTTTCTACTGCAGCACTTAGCTTTTCAAGAAGCTCCTTTGACTGCTGCTCTTTTTTATTGGCTGATTCAAGATATTCGTTGCCCCATTTCGTCAGAACATATAGTATCAGCACTTCGCAGTTAACCAGCACAAGTCGTGCAACAAACTCTCTGATATTTCCGCCTTCTATAGCACTGTCAGGCAAGATTATGAAAAACACTAATAATGCAACATTTACAAAGCCGCTATAAGTAATCAGAAGATTTAGTCTAAAATATAATGCCACCATACATATGGTGGTCAAATATGCCATAAATACACGGGCCGATCCTTCTCCACGCTGTATAATCAAAAGTATTGAGGAAGAAACAAATGGTGCAGTACAGATCAGCATACCTGCTATCAAAGGCTTTAGCCAGCCCTTTTTGCTTATTAAGTAAATAATGGCACTAAATGCATACGCACAGTAGGTAATAAATGCAATTCTAATTCCATGAGTAACTCCTGAAACTGCAAATGCCTGAGCTGTCAGCATAGTAGAAAAAGCAAACAACAATATTAAGTTAAATTTATTAGCTCTTTGAGCATTATAATTTTGTAAGTCAATCAAACTCAAATCAAAACCCCCTTAAAACATTTTGTTAATTTTTTGTCATACATCCGCTTATTACGACCTTGATTTATTATATAACATTTGTCTGTTTTTGTCGATTTTTTTAATCAGTTTTAACAAAAGTTTTACAAATATTAACGATACCGGAAGCAAGCATAAAACTTAGTTTATTCATAAGCTAGTTAATACTTCCCTTCTAGGTTTTTTGCTTAGTATATCTTAAGTTTTAAGCTGAAAACCCTATATTATAGAGTGTATGCAAACTTATATATTGGATATATATTGTAACTTTTGCCACAAAATGCTATAATTTACCTATAACTTTGAATAGGTGGTAATGGCAGATGAACAAACTAACGCTTAAAGATGTACAAATATTAGGAGAAGGTCCTCAAATAAGAAATGCTATATTAAAAAAATATAAAAATGTGACAGAATTTTTTAATAAAAATATTACTACAATGGCTCTAAGCACATTTCGTTATTATTTATGTCAGGATGTTATCACTGCTGCCAACTTTAAATATGCCGTTACACTGGCATTTAATACAGATTATACTTCTTTACATCTTTCTAAGCCTCAGCAGGTTAAAAACCATGTACAGAGTATATATGACAATATAAAAAAGTATAGTGAGGAAGAAGACCGAAAAACCATGGATTATCTGCTGGAGTGGTGCAAGGCGGAGAGCTTGACTGTTTATACTGCAATGATATACAGAGCAAAGGCAAGGAACTTTTACTATACAAACACGATTAGCCGCTGTCAGCAATTTTATGAATATGCTATACAAGCACTGCCTGAGTATGAGATAAACAAGAGGGTATTCTTTTATTGCGAGCTTGCAGATGACTTATTATGCGAAAATATGCTGGATCCAGCCGAAAAACTGTACAAGGATATTGACACCTATGTAGCAGAGCATAAACACAGACTGGATAATAATACTCTGTTTTATTATTATTATTATCGAAGTACAATGTACATGACTATAGGTAAAAATGCCACTGCTAAGGATTTTTTTGTTGAAGCATTCAAATATGCCTCACGAAACTATGAGAAAGCTGGTGCTATCTCAAATATTGGTCTAAGCTATAAAAAGATAGGTAATTTCAGAGAAGCTCTCAAATTTTATCACAAGGCTTTGAAGTTTTACGATGAAATGAATTTGCTACCCACAGGCACTGCCTACAATAATATAGCCATGGTACACAAAACAATAGGAGAGTACTTCAATGCAGAAGCCTATATAAAAAAGGCTTTGGATATAGCTGAAAGAGCAAACAATTTAAGCAAAAAACTAATCTTTACCCATACATATGTAGAAATCCAGATGGAAATGGGAAATGAAGAAGGCTATAAATGCTACTTTGATGTACTGCTGAGTACAAAGCATAAACAAATATATAATAAGCCTGATATTTTAAATGATATAGAGTCCTTTATAGAATATATGGATAATATACATTGCTTAAATGAGCTTAATAATATTATAATAGAGCTAATAGATGCCGCAAGCAGTGATGGCTATAAAGATGGCTTAATCGGATGCTTAGGTCATATTTCCTTAAAAATCAATAGGTTAACCAAGGGGGTTGCACAATGAAAAAGCTGAGTAAGTCCATATTTGCAGTATTTCTGACTATTACCTTGATACTATCTGCTACCATTACTTCCTTTGCAGGTGATGATGGTAATCCAATT
>CALGKJ010000051.1 GCA_937930535.1 uncultured Clostridia bacterium | reverse complement strand
CATTGTAATAGCTGCGGCTGTATTCCAGTCAGGGTATAGCTCATATTGTAAATATTGATAAAAAGTATTTTTCGCTTCCTTTGCATATACTTTCGATGTCTTATATATATAATCAGATATAGAATTATAGTTATTTAAAGCATCTGAAAACGTTTGAGCTGCTGTAGTAGTACGAGTAGCTAAACTATTAATTTTATATGTTGTTTGTCTATCCTGTACAAATGTCTCAAAATCACCATGATTGTATGGAGAATCCAGAACAGTGTTATTTGCACCATGATGCGGATTACACAAATCGGTATAAAAGTGAGAAGCATATCCTAGCAGGTATGCTGCTTGCTGATAATTTTTATTTTTCCATTCCGCAATCGCCATTTTTACATATCTCTGAGTTTGAAATTCTGCATGGATTTTTGGTGATGTTATAGAATAATTTTTCTCTGTGTCTGCATCATAAAAGTGACTTGACCACCAATCAGCTTCTGACAAACCGCCAAGAGCAACATTCGATAGATTATCAGGAGCTAAAGATCCCTCCTTAATCTTTGCAATATTATTCTTAAGAGTTTTAAAATCATTGTCATTAGTTATGCTGCTTCCTAGATCTCCTTCAATAATATTAAACGCCAGTTCAACCAGATAAGCGTGAGTCGGAGTAGGAGCACCTGAACTATGCCAAGCATAGGCAGTCATGGGCATAAGGGTTGTAAGAACAAATATTAAGCTTATTATTGCAGCACTAAGTTTTGTCTTTTTCATAATTATTACTCCCTTCATTTATTATGATGTTGTACGTCAAATCCGTGCTGTCTTTTTCAATTTCCAGCCTGCTTCTTGATGCATTTTACGTTGTATATGTTTTGTATAAGTAAATTATAACGAATTCTATTCTATGAATATATGGTATAGCAATATCAAAATGCCGCCTTCCAGCATTTAGATATTTTTACTGTCATATGCCTTACTATGGTTGTTTTATTTAAACCCTGTATTAGATATACCAATATACTAATTGTGGTAAAAAATAAAATGCAGTCTTATAGGTCTTAAGTCCTATAAGACTGCATTTTATTTTTATTATACTAGATCTTATTCTCATAGCTTTATTTTGCTGTTCTTTTTAAAGTAGAATAAACACCTCTATCCCTTCTCAAATATCATAGCTCATTATCAATATAGTATATCATATTTCATATACTCCCTTGATATATACTGTTATTTTAAGATATAATCATTTTGACATAACTCTTTTACTGCATAAAAATTGTCTATTTTGTAAACATGTATATAGATAACCAACTCTATAACTCAAAATACTTTTCGTTAAGAGTTGCTAATCTCTTTGTGAGAAACAACTGGAATGTCTTAATTTTGAAGTTGTTTCTCTATAGCATGTTGGATTTTAATTAATCGTACTATGTGAGTATGATAAATTATTTGAGGGAGGTTAAATAAGTGAAAAATGAAATAGGGATTAATATTCCAGAGATTCTTATGCCTGAAAAAAATGTTGACCTTAAAAAATGGTCGGTAATCGCCTGCGATCAGTATACTTCTCAACCAGAGTTCTGGGAGGAAGTAAGCAATGTGGTAGGGGACAACTATTCCACCTTAAAGCTGATTCTTCCAGAGGTGTATCTTGAGGATGAAGAGCAGGTTATTGAAGAGACAATTAAGCAGATACATGGCAACATGAGAGAATATCTGGATAAAAATGTACTGGTTCCAGAAAAAAAGGGTTTTATATACGTTGAAAGAAAAACAGAGCATGAAGTTGCAAGAAAAGGATTGGTTATTTCCATAGATTTAGAAAAATATGAATACACAGCAGATTCGCAGTCTCTGGTACGTCCAACAGAAAAAACAGTTATTGAAAGAATCCCTCCTCGAGTAAAAATAAGAGAAAATGCATCCTTGGAGTTTCCTCATATAATGCTTTTAATTGATGACCCTGATGAAGCCATAATTGAGCCTTTAGCTAATATGAAGGATAAGCTGGAAAAGCTTTATGATTTTGATATGATAATGGATGGCGGACATATAAGCGGCTACAAGATTGATGATGAGGAGCTGCTTACTACGCTGATTAACGGCTTCGAAAAGTTTGCAAATCCAGATTTGTTCAAGGAAAAATATGAGCTAACCGAGAATAAGCCTGTACTTTTATTTGCTGTCGGTGACGGCAATCACTCATTGGCATCTGCAAAGGCTCATTGGGAGAACGTTAAGAAAACACTTTCAGAGGATAAAGCAGCGGATCATCCAGCAAGGTTTGCTTTAGTAGAGGTTGTTAATATCCATGATAAGAGTCTTATAGTAGAGCCTATACACAGGGTTTTATTTAATGTTGATACTCAAAATCTCTTTGATTCATTAAATACATATTTCAAGGAAAATGGCAGTGATGTAGAAATAAGCTTCCATGATAATAGAACTTTAATGGATATAGAAGCTTTAGAGGGTGAAAGGGGTACACATAAGTTCTCCTTTATTACTAAGGAACAATCAGGGATAATTGCTGTTAAAAATCCTAAGGCCAATATCCCAGTTGGTACTATACAGGTATTCCTTGACGAATACTTGAAAAATAACCCAAAAGTAAAGATAGACTACATACATGGAACAGACGTAGTAGATGAGCTGTCCTCCAAGGAAGGAAACATGGGCTTTATACTTCCTCCAATCAGCAAAAGCGATTTATTCAGAACTATAATACTGGATGGAGTAATGCCAAGAAAAACCTTCTCAATGGGTGAGGCTCATGAAAAGAGATACTATTTGGAAGGAAGAAAAATAGTTTATTAGAATTGTTAGAAATATGATAGCTTTGAAATGTGTGTAGGTTAAACAGATACTTTCTAATAGAGTTTAGAATTTTGTTTTGATGTGTTTATTATTTTACACTCCATCATACATACAAAGGGGCTGCTGAATATATATATCAGCAGCCCCTTTGTATGATAGTAAGATTAACGTGAGTTCGATACAAATAAAGAAAGTATAGATATTATGTAATGAACCTTGTGCAGAGACTTAGAAAATCTTAACGTAGCGGAGGAAAATTGCGTCAAGTGTTTGAGCATAGCGAGTTTTGACGCAATCCGCAGCAAGTTTAGAATTTATTTGTCTCGAAACATTCAGGGAGTGAAATAATATTTATGCTTTCTTTATCGAACTCACGTTAAGATTATGTTAATCAACCACGTGGGTTCTTACCTTAGTTCCGTCTGTAACCTCTATCTGTGCACTAGTGCAATCCTGTAATCTTTTATTGTCACTATCCCAGAAATATGGGTTAAATGTGTCTGTAACTATTTTAAAATTGATTTTACTTCCAATTTTTGCATTTTCGTTCACATATACCTTTCGGTTCATTTCAATTCCGAAGGCACTTCTCAAAGGAAACTGGAACTCTTTTG
>CALGKJ010000050.1 GCA_937930535.1 uncultured Clostridia bacterium | reverse complement strand
TGCTTGGAGGAAGTAGAGAATACAGAAAAGCAGCTCTTGTTAATCTTATACGTCATGGTTTAGAGGATGCTATATTAGAAGCTCTTAAAAACAACTAACGAACTTGAAATTTCTTATAGAGAAACAACTTTAAAATTTAATATATCCAGTTGTTTCTCACAAAGAGATTAGCAGCTCTTAGCGAAAAGTATTTTGAGTTTTAGAGTTGGTTATCTATTTAGAGAAACAACTTCAAAATTTAACATATCCAGTTGTTTCTCACAAAGAGATTAGCAACTCTTAACGAAAAGTATTTTGAGTTTTAGAGTTGGTTATCTATAGTTAAGGAGGATGACAATAATGAATCAATTATTAAGAATGGTTGTAAACTCTGAAAATGTAGAAATTTATGTATCGCCTGATGATACTCTGGTAGATGTACTTCGTGACAAGCTAAATCTAAAAGGTACAAAAAAGGGCTGCGGTGAAGGTGAATGTGGTGCTTGTACTGTCATAATGAATGGCAAGGCAGTAGATTCGTGTATGATTCCTGCCATTAAAGCAATGGATGCAAATATTCAAACTATAGAAGGCATTAGCGATGGGGACAAGCTTCATCCCCTCCAACAGTCCTTCATTGACAATGGCGCAGTTCAATGCGGCTTTTGTACTCCCGGAATGATTATGGCATCAAAGGCTCTGTTGGATGAGAACTCTTCTCCCACCCCTTATGATATCAAGGAAGCAATCGCTGGCAACATATGCCGCTGCACTGGATATATAAAGATTGAAAAGGCTGTTCAGGAAGCTGCTGAAATGATGAAGCATGAATGTTGCTGTCATAATCATTCAAAATCTGAGGAATAACCTGCACATCTATAGTTTTAATAAATGGAGGTGTATACAATGTATAAGATGTCAGTAGTTGGTAAAAATGTACGCAAGCTAGATAGTGTAGAAAAAGTAACTGGAACTGCAAATTTCACTACAGATGTTGAATTACCAGGCATGTTATTTGGAAGAACCTTAAGAAGTCCCTATCCCCATGCACGTATAGTTAATATAGATACCACAGCAGCAGAAAAGCTTGAAGGTGTCAAAGCAGTTATAAGCTATAAAAACACCTCAAGGGTACTTTTTAATACTGCTGCAACTTCTACCTTTACTCTTCCCCCTATGATGCCTGTATTAGATCAGTACATATTTGACTCCGTTGTCAGATATGTTGGGGATGAAGTAGCAGCGGTGGCAGCAGTTACTGAAGAAATTGCAGAGCGAGCCCTTAGCCTTATAAAGGTTGAATACGAAATACTGCCGGCAGTTTTTGACCCTCTGGAAGCACTTAAGGATGAAGCTCCTGCACTTCATGGAGAATGTGAAGCCGGAAAAAATATACCTGCCGAAAAGATACATCTTGAAATGGGCGATGTAGAAAAGGGATTCGCAGAAGCAGATTTTGTTTTTGAGCATACCTTTAAGGTACCCGTACAGAAACAAACACAAATGGAAACCCAAGCAGCAGTAGCTCAGGTTACAAAGGATGGGAAAATAACCGTTTATTCTACAACGCAGACTCCTCACCCTTCAAGAAGAATACTTGCAAGTATATTTGAGATTCCCTACAGCAAGGTAAGAGTGCTAAATCCCCCATATGTAGGAGGCGGCTTCGGAGTTAGAATAGGTCTGTCAGCAAAAGCAGAGCCTATCGCCGTAGCATTGGCACTTCAAGCGAAAAAGCCTGTAAAGGTGGTTTACACCCGTACAGAGGACTTTATAGCCTCTGACACCAGACACCCAGGATATATAACCGTAAAAACTGGTGTTAAAAAGGATGGTACCTTAGTTTCACGTAAAATGCATGCGATATTAAACAGTGGTGCTTACTGCACGTGGAGCGGTGAAACGCCAGGGGTTCTGGGTGCAATGGGTTTATCCATGTACAGATGTGAAAACCAAATGTATGACGGACACAGCGTATATACCAATACTACTCCTACTGGTGCCATGAGAGGCTTTGGAAATCCTCAGGCTATGTTTGCCATAGATTCACAGATGGATATTATTGCAGAAGAGCTTGGAATAGATGCTCTGGAGCTGAGAATTAAAAACATGATGAGACCCGGCGACAAGTGGGTATTGCCATATCAATGTCAAAGCACAGGACTGGAAGAGTGTATCAAAAATGGTGCAGAAGAAATCGGCTGGAATCAAAAAGGCAGCTTTGACAATTCTGGAAGATTTAAAAGAGGCATAGGTGTTGCGGTAGGTACACACGTATCAAATGCCTGGCCGTTCTGCGGAGACTATTCAAATGCTTACCTGACAATGCAGCAGGACGGTTCAGTGAATCTTGCAGCAGGTGTGCCGGATTTAGGTACTGGTACTGCAACTACCCTTGCTCAGATGGCAGCAGAGGTGCTGGGAATAAGCTTTGAAAAGGTTAGCGTGACCTTTGGTGATACTGAATCTACACCCTTTGATATCGGCAGCCATGCCAGCAGAACCTGCTATGCATCCGGTGCTGCTGTTGTTGCAGCGGCAAATGAAATGAAAGCTCAGATTTTTGAGTATGCTTCAAAACTATTAGAGACTTATTCTGATAAAATAGATATTGAGGAAGATCATGTTTATTCTACAGAAAGACCAGAACAGCGTATCTCTTTATTCCAAGTGGCTGAACGAGCACATTTGGCTGGTATACAGTTCATTGGAGTGGGCAAGGTTATTCCTCAGAATGCCCCCCCTTACATGGCACATTTTGCAGATGTAGAGGTAGATACTCATACAGGTCAGATAAGCGTTATTAAAATGGTTGGAGTTCATGACGTAGGCAGGGCTATACATCCTCAAATCTGCGAAGGACAGATAGAGGGCGGCATAGTACAAGGTATTGGATATGCTCTCTCGGAAGAAGTAATATATGATAAAAATGGAAAACAAGTAAACAATAACTTCCATAAATATATGATACCAACATCAATGGACGTACCTGAAATAAAGGCAATATTGGTAGAAAGCAATGATCCCAGTCATCCCTTCGGCGTAAAGGGTGTAGGCGAAACAGGCTTGGTTCCGACTGCTGCGGCTATAGCCAACGCAGTATACAACGCAACAGGAGTCAGAATGCATGAGATACCAATTACAGCGGAGCGAATGTTTAAAGCAATAGTTAAGAATAAAAACAATTAAATTATAAAAAGGAAGCACCTTCCAATTGCAAAGCTATAGGAAGGTGCTTCCTTTTTATTACTGCCCCCTCCTTTAACACTTTCACTCTATCCCTTTCTATATTTATCATAAGTTCATATCATAATCTTTCTCCTTCCTAACCTATAATAATCTGCTGCTTATTCAGCTACATCATCAATCCACAGCACTAAGACTATATAGAACCGTATTTTTATTGTACACCTAAAAGTTGTATGATAAAATTACAAAAAGCCACACATTATAACATATTTCAATCCGAAAGGTGTGCATATTGCATATGTTAAATTACACAATATTATTAGAGAATCCTAATTGTAACCTTTCTTTGGGTGTAGGCGCTAAAGCGGCTAGGCTTACTGAAATGCTAGTCAGTGGCTACCCTGTGCCAAAGGGCTTTGTTGTTACCCCACAAGCATTTACAGACTTTTGCAAGTATAATAATCTTACTCAAATGCTTGACAAAAAAGCTTATGAGGATTTAGCCAAGGCAATTACTGATTCTGCCTTGCCTCCGCACATGGCTTCTCAGATAGAAGCAGCAGTTAAAGACATACAGAATGATGAATATGCAGTAAGATCCTCCTCTGTTGCTGAGGACAGCATGGAACACTCTATGGCAGGTCAGTTTAAAACCTTTCTTAATGTAAAAAAGGAGTTGATTGCTGAAAAAATAAAGGAATGCTGGGCAAGTATGTTCAGCAGCACAGTGCTTGAATATTTGCAGAAAAACAATCTGCCGCTTTCTTCTCAGATGGGTGTAATAGTTCAAAAACAAATACATGCACAATATGCAGGTGTGCTATTTACAATGGACCCTCTAACCAAATCAACTGATTATATAATTATCGAATGGGTTCGTGGTTTAGGTGAAAAGCTGGTGTCTGGGGAAGTTACTCCTGAAAGAATATATGTAAATAGATTATCCTTGGAAATACCGCATGACTTGGATATGCCAGCTCATTTTACAGCTTCTCTAAAAGAATTGCTAAGATACTCCCTTATGCTGGAGAAATATTTTCACCATCCTGTTGATATTGAGTGGTGTGTTGACAGCACAGGGATGTTTTTATTACAGTCACGACCTATTACAGGACTTACTGGTGAAAACACAGTAGCTTGGACAAATGTAAACATGGCAGAAAATTTTCCAAACGCAGTTACCCCCTTTACCTGGTCTATTATTGACACATTCTATAAATACTACATAAGAAATATGTTCAAGCTATTTGGATGGAACAGCAGAAAAATAGACAAGGCAAAATATATTATTGATAACTATACCGGTGTTCAAGGCGGAAGAATTTACTATAATTTAAGCAACTGGTATGAGGGTGCTTATTTTCTCCCTGTTGGAAAGCTTTTAAAAAAGCTTATCGACAGCTTTCTGGGTCAAAACGTGCCATATACCTTTAAACCCAGCCTATTTAGCAAGAAAGTAATACAAAGCAGATGCAAGTTTATAGATTATTTAACATTTAGCTTTTGTATGCTGAGAATTTATTTTATTGCAGATAAACATGTAAATAGCTATCAGCGTGAATTTTATAAAGCACGGGATCAATGGAGAAGCACCCCTTATAATCAGCTAAGTCTGGATAAGCTGATAGAAATTCTTGATAACATATTGGAAGACTTTGTGAATAAGTACTACTACAATCCCGGTATTGTGGATATACTGGCAGCCATATTCCCCGGAGGTCTTAAACTGCTGTCAAACAAATGGCTGTTTATGCATTATGACAACACGGACTTATTGTCAGCACAGCTTATGCAGGGTGTAGAGGTAAGAAGCACACAGCCCACAGATATTATTCATAATATAGCTAAGATAATCAGTAAATCAAAGCCTCTACAGCGGCTATTAATCACCAAAAACTATATCGAACTGGAAAAGTCTTTGGACAAGGATGTCCAAGTATTATTTGATGAATTTATGTATAACTTCGGCAGCCGTTGTTATAATGACTGCACTATTGTTACCCCTACCTTTGAGGAAAGGCATGATTTATTCTGGGATTTGGTTTCAAAGTATTATAAAGCATTGGAGCTGACTGATGAAAACAGTAAAAGCAAAGAGTTTGACGTTAAAAAAGTACTTGACAAGCTTTCTTTTCCCCAAAAACTTACATTTAAGTTTTTCATTAAAAATTCTCACCGTGCTATCAAACTTAGAGAGCAAAGTCGTATAATCAGAAGCCTTCTGCTTGGCGAAATACGTCAGATAACACTGGCAATGGGTAGTAATCTTGCTGAAAAAAGCATTATTGAGGATAGAGAAGATGTCTTTTTCCTTCATTGGAGCGAGATAAAGGATTTAGCTTATGGCAAGCATTTATACCCAGAAATACTTCCAGATATTATAGCCAGAAGAAAACATGCTTTAAAGGAAAATGATCAAAACCCTATGCCCAGCTTTTTTATTAGGGATAAGGGCAGATACTACAGCAATATTGCTAAAGCTAGAAATAATATAAATAAAAGCAGTAACATTTACTCAGGAATCGCAGTATCTGGAGGAATCAGAAAAGCCCGGGCACGTATAATTCTTGACCCGGTCAAGGATAACAAACTGGAACCCGGAGAAATCATCGTTGCTCAAAGCACCGATCCCGGCTGGGTTCCACTGTTTAAGCTTGCCGGAGGCATTATACTTGAGAGAGGCGGTATGCTGTCCCATGGTGCAATTGTAGCCCGTGAATTCGGCATCCCCGCTATTGCAGGAATAGAAGCTGCTGCTTCAATTATTAAGGATGGAGATATGCTTCTTATAAATGGGGATTTAGGTACTGTAGAAATTTTAAAGGAAAAGGACATTGTATTATGAATACATGGCGATTTATTACAGAGCGGTTTCCCTTAAAAATCACACTGCCTCTAACAGCAATACTTTGCCTTGCCTCCCTGAATCCTTGTTCTTACAGCAGCACGCTTTTAATTATCTCTTATGCCAGTATATTTATAAGCCTGCTGATACTAAGAGCTGTTGATGACATATGTTCAATTGGCATAGATAAAATAAAAAGCCCTGAGCGCGGCTTAGTCTCAGGTAGAATTGATTCAGCCAGATTAGCTAAAGCTCTTAAAGTACTGATTTTATTAAATATTTTCATTAACATAAATTTCAAAAACATATATTTCAATAAAGCACTTTTCTTCACAACTGCAATTACACTATACTACTTTCTTTTTTATAAAAGCATTAAGCTAATACCAGTTATCATAAAACCGTTATTTTCAAATTTAGTCTTTATCTGTATTCCAAGCTATGCATCACTAATAGCCTTAAACAAGCTTAGCCTTTCAAGCTGTTTTCTAGGACTATTTATTTATACATCAGTTATTGCTCAC
This sequence comes from uncultured Clostridia bacterium, assembly GCA_937930535.1. Classification (GTDB taxonomy): domain Bacteria; phylum Bacillota; class Clostridia; order Lutisporales; family Lutisporaceae; genus CALGKJ01. The sequence goes on along the minus strand of CALGKJ010000050.1, from coordinate 71,894 downwards.
GAATATTCTCATAACGTGCTAAAAAAGAACACTAGCAGCTATGGAATAATTAACTATACAGACCTTTTAGGTATGCGTGGTACAGCAGCTTTATCATTTTCATGCTTTATAGCCGCCTTTGTTTTCGCCCTGATATTCTGGTTCAACATTAATAGGCCTATTCTGTTTTTCATAACTCTTACTATTACAATGCTGCAAATTATAGTTATGGAGATCAGGCTCATGATAAAACCATGTGCCAAAAACTCCAAACCCTTTTATATTTATGGATTTGCCTTCTTTTTACTTCCCTTGTTAAGTCTGATAATAGAGACACTACTAACTGCTATTTTATCGAGGTGAAAAAATGGACAACCTATTGACTTTAATACCCAAAGTTATTTTTATGTTTTCTCCTGTAATTCTAGGAGGAATCAACAACATGATATTTGTCAAACTGCCCATATTAAGGGGATTATCAGTGCCTATTGACAGCGGATTAACCCTAAAGGACGGCAAAAGATTATTTGGTCACAACAAAACCTGGAAGGGCTTTATTGGCATGATAGCTTTCACAGCATTTTGGTTTGTGATTATTGCTGTTATTGCAAGAAGCTTTAGCTGGGCACAAGATATGTCTCTTTTACAGTATTCTTCATATCACACCCCATATACTGAGCTTTTTTTCGGTGCACTTTGGGGCTTTAGCTACGTTTTATTTGAGCTTCCTAACAGCTATATAAAAAGAAGAATAGGCATTCCGCCGGGGAAAAATATTAAAGGCTTTACTGGATTACTATTTACTTTTATTGATCAAGCTGACTCTGTAATAGGCTGTATGCTTTTTATGCCCCTATTTTATACGCCTACACTTGTTGAAGCATTAATCCTTTTTATTACTGGTTCTGGTATACATTATGTTATCAATATTTTACTTTACCTTATAAAGCTGAAAAAACAGGCAGGCTAACAACATTTTAGAGCAATTTAATATGTTTAATTGGAGGTACAAAAATGGATATAAAGACTTCTGCTGTAAGAAAATTTTATAGAAAAGAAAATACTTCCAAAATAATGTTCCTTTATAAAGGCAAGTCTTATTCTGGTTCTATATCAAATTTAGGTACAGACGGCTTTGAAATAATGCTGGAGGAAAAAATAGATATTACAAGGTCGGCAGAAATGCCAATTCTATACTTTGGCAAAATTGATAACAACCATGCTATAGAAGGTATTCAGGTAACAGATATAAAAACCAATCAGCTTAACGGCTTGACCTTTATTGATGTTATTCCATCCAATCCAAAGGCTGAAAAGCAATACTCCCATATCTTAAGAAAATTTGTCAGCAAGGATAATCGGACAGCCTCAGATATACCTATGGCAGATAAGATACCAAGCTTTATGGGAAAACGCCATTACTCCAGCGAGGCAATCAACGCCCGACAAAAATGGATACAAAAACATACCAATGCAGCACTCGATAATATAAACCAATCCATTTTTAATTCCAATCCCGTGGCTCTTGCAGGTAATATTGAGAACTACATTGGTGCGGTTCAAATACCCTTGGGTATAGCTGGCCCTGTTAATGTTAAAGGCTCATATATTGACGGCTATGCAGTTATCCCAATTGCAACCTCAGAGGGTGCCTTAATAAGCTCTATTACCAGAGGGGCTAGAGCCTGCAACGAAGCCGGAGGTGTAAATGTACATGTAAATCACCAATATATGCTTAGAGCTCCAGTATTTCTATGCAAGGATATTCACGGCGCGCTGATGCTTGAGCATTGGGTAAATCTAAATTTTCAAAGGATAAAATTCAAAGCAGAGAGTGTTTCCTCTGTAGCAAAGCTGATACGCATTAATACTTCGGTATTTGGTGACTCACTGCATTTGCAATTTTTTTACAATACAGCCGATGCCGCAGGTCAAAACATGACTACCTCATGTACATGGATTGCATGTGAATGGATAGCAAAGCAAATAGAAAAAAATCCCCATATAAAGTATGAGAGCTATTTCATAGAAGGAAACATGTCTGGTGATAAAAAAATTAATTTCCGAAGCTTCACAGGGGGACGCGGCATTAGTGTTATAGCCTCCGTTTATATACCAGAGGTTATTTTAAAAAAGGTATTAAGAGTATCAGCAGATCATTATATGCGATTATGGTATTCAGGAGAATATGGGGGGCTTCAAACTGGGATGATGGGCTATAACATCAATTTTGCAAACGTAATCGCTGGAATATTTACAGCAACCGGACAAGACATTGCATGCGTCCACGAATCAAGTGTAGGCATATTAAAGGCAAGAAAGCAAGGTGATGGAATAGTATTTAATGCCCATCTTCCCAATCTGGTTATCGGTACAGTTGGCGGCGGCACAAGTCTGCCTGCTCAAAGGGAATGTCTTGAAATGATGAATTGCTGCGGACAGGGAAATGTATATAAGCTGGCTGAGATAATTACCGCAGCCTGTATTGCTCTTGATATTTCAACAAGTGCAGCCGTATGCGCCAATGAATTTGTTAAAGCCCACGAAATATTAGGCAGGAAAAAAGCAAAAAAGGGTATTGTTCGTTCTGATATAAGCAATAGCTTTTTTAATAATATAATTGGGGATCTAAAAGGCAGGGTAGTATCCTTTGAAAGTCTGTCTCTTGATACCAATTCAGGTATTATTAATACCCTTCTTAAGGATAAACCTAAGGACTTCAAGGGACTGTTTAGATATCTGCTTACTATTGAGGATAAACAACATTCTGAAAGTAAAAGGGTAGTATTAAAAATAAAGTCAGACAGTGCAGACCTAACAGAGCTTGGTGCTGGAATATCACGCTTATCCGGCGAAGACAGACTGCCGGGTCTCTTTGAAGCACAGCTCCATATATTCGGTTTTGACAATACACATATAAGAGAGCTGGAGTTTTATCGCAGCATTCATCCCACAATATCTCAATTCTGTCCCAAAATACTAGGCACACTGCGAGATGATTCCAGAGGCACTTATGCAGTATTAATGGAAGACCTTACAAATTTCAGTAATATTGATACAGTTAACCATCCTGAGCTGTGGACTAAAAAAGCCATAGAAAATGTACTTGCAGACCTAAGCCAGATTCACTCTATTTACTTTAATAAATATGAAGCTGTACCTGACTTGATGCTCATTAATACTATTGAAGTAAATACAATGACTGATGCCGCAGATTTTCTCAAGGAACTTCTTCATTACAATCATACACGATACCCCCATTTGATTAATAACAGCTTGTACAATATATGCAATAGCTTTATAGATAATATGCATTTTTACCTTGGACAAATGGACAGATATTTCAAAACCCTTACCCACAATGATTTTAATACCAGAAATATATGTATGCGTAATGCCGATAATTCAGGCTTGGTTGTTTATGACTGGGAGTTAGCCTGCTTCCAAAATCCACAGTATGATGTAATTGAGTTTTTGGTTTATGCACTTTGCGAAAATATTGATATTAATGATTTTGATTACTATATTGAGTACTACCGAAAAAGCTTGGAAAATGAATGCAATATTACTCTTGATAAGGAGAGCTTTGAACATATAATGGTGCTTAATGCATTAAAGCTGTGTACTGTCAGGTTTAGCCTATATCTTCTAGTGCATAACGTTTGCAGCTTCACCTTTATGGACAGGATTTTTACTAATTTAAGCAGCTACTTGCAGAAAAAAGCTGATAAGCTCAATTGTAGTGTACAAGCTGACATTAACTCGGTATCCCTTATTGCTAAATGAAAGGAGAATGTTATATGAAGGATCTATTTCCTCCATTAAAAAACATTAATCTGCCCAACTTGATTACTTCCCTATCAATTTTGACAGGATTTATATGCATTACGCTATTAATCAATAACCATATAAATCCAGCATTAACCTTATTTGCTGCTGCTATTGTTTTTGATCGAATCGACGGTACTATCGCCAGAAAGCTCAAATTGACATCAGATTTTGGCAAAGAACTGGACAGCCTTGCAGATAGTTTCAGCTTCTGCATACTGCCTGCTGTTTTTGCTTATTTTATGGGCTTTACAAACATATATGCAATGCTTGTATCTTCCATCTATATACTATCAGGTGTTTGGAGACTGGCACATTTTAATATCACTGGGATAGACAACAGTAATGGCAAGGATTACTTTTATGGTATTCCTACGACGGTTATGGGTAGTTGGTTTTTAATTATTATTTCTGTATTTCATATTAAGCTTAATATAAATATTTATTATATACTTACCCCCTTTTTTGTTCTTTCATCCTTGCTTATGCTATCTTCTATAAAATATTCAAAAAACGGTTATTTTACAAAGGCTTTGTATTTTTTGCTGCCAACTGCGGTTATTTTACTTTTGGTATAACGCAAAAAAGTCTTGCGAACTTTTTTAATATAGTTTCGTCTAAGAATTAAAACATCAATAAAACAAAATGCTTGAAAAAATAGGACGGCAGGAAGGGATTTAAAATGATTATCAAAAAAACAGTTATTGGAACTATATTAATATTTACATTAGCTCTGCCTATAGGATGTTCGGTGGAAAAAGCTCAAAGTACCTTAAATAACAACAGCTCAGTAAGCAAACAAACAGTTGAACAGTCACCTACTAATAATAGTCAAGTCTACGAAGTCATGAAGGAGTTTAATTCACTGATCGGTAATGCCGTTGATTTAGTCAAAACAGTTGAGTTTATTGATACAAACATCCAGCTTGCTTCACAGGAAAACGCTTCAACTATTATTAATAAACTTGGAGAACTTCAAAAGCAGTATTTGCCAATATTAGAGGAAAAATATTATGCAAATGATACTATACAAAGTAAAATAAACAGTATATACACCTCTGATTTTGATATTAACAAAATCAGCAGTATACAGGATGAAGAGCTAAAAGATTTATTAACAGAAACATTAAACAGCGGATATAAAATTAAAACAGCAGAAGGCATGTACTTCCCAATTATAGATCATAAGCTTTATGACAAATACAGCTTGTATGTAACTCCTGATATGAAGGAATATATCGATATTATGTCTACTGAGTCTGAGAAAGCTCCTGCAAAGGATGCAGCACTGGTTATAGAGTGGGATGAGCTTCTTAAAAGATCATTATCAATGGAAAAATTTATCAATAAATATCCAGAGTCAATTAAGGTCAATGAAATTAAGAAGTTGTATGAAAATTATACAAGCTTTATACTGTTTGGCTTGGATAATACCCCTCTCTTCCATTACGACACCAAAGCAATAAACAGTAAAGCTAAAGCTGCCTACATAGCTGTGGCAGAGAATAATCGTGACAGTAAGCTTGCAGATACCCTTCGAGACTTTCTTGATATACTAGAAAAGAATAACTATAAGCTGACTGTCGAAGTAGATAATTATAGAAAAAGTATAGATAATAACATACAATAGTATAATATTTTGATACCCATAATTAAAGGCAATTATAACCATAAAGTAATATGGCTACAATTGCCTTTAATTATTTCGCTACCATCTCATTATCTGCATTCTTTGGCAGAAAAATATGTACTTTGGCTGCGTGCTCCTCATCTATGGGAATAGTTAAAAAGAAAAAATTGTTATCGCCAAAATCAAGAAATCCTTTTATTCTAGAATCATTGCGTAATGATTGCTGGAGAGGACAGCTCTCATGCACCTTATCCTGACCACTGGCTTGAAAACAAGTCTTGTTTTCTATTTTTTGTCCATTGTTAAATTCATCGGCGAATCTTTGATTATGCCAGACTACTTGATACTTTTTATTAACTACCATAACAGATAAATATGGAGAATTCACAAGCTCTTGTCCCAGTTTACTTAACATGTTTTCTATATTTAAACTCATATAAAGCACCTTCCTTATTACTCTTTTATATACGATAGCATTTTACAATCAAAGCATAAGAGTTCTTATCAAACTCGGCTTCGTTGAAGCCGCCATACAGCTCAACTTTTGAGAAGCCAGCTTTTTTCAGCATTTCTACAAGCTCCGTACTTCTTAATGCTAATAGCGGCACAGAATTCGTATATGACCTTTCCTGTTCGTCACTGATAATTATAAGCTCGGTTTGAAAATCAAGAGCAGCTTTTTCCTTACCCATATTGTAGTTTCTAATGAATTTTACACCCTCACTGCTTCTATCAATTGTGGGAAGGCTCTTTATATCATTATCAATAATCCTATCATAGTTGATTATTTGAATTATCACGCTGCCGTCTTTTTTAAGTGAATGATATATTTCCTTAATGAAACTTTCTACTTCATTTCTATTATTTAGATGCACCAAGGAATTGCCTATGCAAAATATCCTGTCAAAAAGCATACCCTTGGTTATTTGTCCAAATTTCGTCATATCTTCACAATAAAACTCAGCCGAATCGTCACCAGCCTTTGTTTTAGCCAGTTCAAGCATATCAGCATCTAAATCTATGCCTGTTACGTTATGTCCATCCTTAGCCAATTCTACTGAGTATGTACCTGTCCCACATGCTAAATCCAGAATATCACTGTTACTGTTTAGCCCCTTCTTTAGAAAGCTTACTGTTGCTTCATCTTTTTTGAAAACTATGTCATATACTCTGCTTAGTTCTTTATAAAAATTCAATGGCTTCACTCCTCATAAATTATTATTATGATTCTATAATAAATACAATAATATGTCTATAGTATAATTATTCAGTGGTATAGGGAAGCAACCATAAAGCAGCTTGTGCATTAGTATAGCTAAGAGCGCATCTTAATTAAAAATCTTAGCATTTATTCAAAATATCCTATTTTGAAGCCATAGTCAAACATATTTTTCATATGATACTTTGTTATTTTATCCCACTTAAACCCAAGCTTATTTAAAATTATATTAGTTTTGTATGATGCTTTTACAAAGCTTGTATATTTTGATTCATTAAGCATTTCTGTGTGTATCAGCATTGTATCTATATGATGCTTGTATACAGGATTATCATAGCTTTTAATCAATGCATCCAAGAAATCATCTATCTCTACAAGCTCCAGCTTAACCCCTATATCTGATGTCAGCTCTAAAAATTCATCATATCTGACTAAATTAATATTATTAATATGGAATACCTGGTTTTCTAATGCAGCTTTATTAAATAGCAGGATAACTGCTTTGCTCGCCATATCAATAAAGGTAAATTCAGCATATTTATTGGTTTCATTAGGCATAAATCTAAATTTTATTAGAGATCTGGCTATCTGATAAAAGGCGTTGTCCTGTATATTTTCCTGAGCTCTGCCGGTCTCTGAATCAAATACTAAATTACCCATTCTGAATATCGTTGTATTTATACCTTTTGTCCTTGCTTCTAGTGCCAGCTTTTCCGCTTCCAGCTTTGTACTTACATAATAGTTATCCGTAGTTTGTCCTAAATCACATTCATATTCACTGAAAAACTGCACTTCCTTATTTTCAATATATCCCGAGCCTATACTAAGAGTAGATACATGGAAATAGTCCTTCTTGTCAGTTTTGCCGCATATATCCAATAAGTTTTGAGTTACTCGGACATTTGATTTATGAAATTCTTCATATAGCCCAAAATGCCTTACATTAGCTGCTGAATTTATAACGCAGTCAACTGAGCTTATCAACGCTGTATACTGACTGCTGCTTAGTCCCAGCATAGTCTCGGATAAGTCACCATTTAGTATATTAAGTCTGTTTTCATATCTGTTGTATATATCTTTGTCAAAATAAAATTTTAATTTATGCATCAGCCTGTTTTTAGCTTCTTCCAAGGTTTTTCCCCGTATGATTACAGTGAGGCTTGAGCCTGTATTTTCCAAAATATCCTTTAACAGATAGATTCCCAAGTACCCTGCCGCTCCAGCTAATAATATATTTTCATAGTTCTTAGTTTTTGATAAATCAAGCTTATCACATTCCTCAGTGCTTCTATTTAGATATTCTTTTAGCTCCTCCTCTACCTGATTTTTCATATAGTTTTCAATGTCTGGATCTCTGTACTTTTCCTTTAACTTATTAATATGTGTTATTGTGTCATACTGCTTTGCTTTCACTCTCTTGGCTATTTCTGAAATATAAGGGAATTGGAAAACCTGATTATAATCAATCACATATTTATCCTTTATTCTTTGCGTGATTTTCATTATATCCAGGGAAGTTGCCCCTTTATCAAATAGATTTTCATTTATTCCTATATTATCTAGTGACATAACCTTGCTAATTTCACTGGTTAAAAACTTTTCTATTTCATTTCTTGGATCTATACCTTCCACTTCTGATTGTTTTTGCACCTCTAAGTCCAAAAGTGCTTTTTTATCTACTTTTCCATTTGCAGTAAGGGGCAGAGCTTCAAGCTTGATAAAGCTCCTTGGTATCATATAGCTGGGCAGCTTTTCCGATAAAAATGCTTTTAACTCTGCTGCCGTAAAGTCTCTGTCAGCCGCTATGTAAGCACATAGGTATTTGCTGCAATTATCCTCCTTTGCTGCTACTGCTGCCGCTTTAATACCAGGATAGCCAAGAAGCTGACTCTCTATCTCTCCAAGCTCTATTCTATAGCCGCGGATTTTTACCTGCTGGTCTATACGTCCCAAAAATTCTATATTCCCATCTGGCAGCCACCTAGCTAGATCGCCAGTGCGGTACATCAATCTATATTCATCTGTGCCAAAAGGATTGACCACAAATTTTTCTGCTGTCAGCTCAGGTCTGTTTAAATACCCTATTGCCAGACTTGCTCCGCTTATGCACAGCTCTCCCGGTACTCCTATTGGCACAAGCTTATTATATCTGTCTACAATATATATTTTTGTATTTGATATGGGCTTGCCTATGGGAATGTTGTCATACCTCATATCTAATATAAAGCTTGTTGCAACAACTGTGTTTTCGGTAGGTCCGTAGTTATTGATTAATGTATATCTGGTATCAAAATACTGCTTCAGCTTGTCTCCGCCTGTCGCAAGGTATTTAAGGCTCTTATTATCCTTTATCATAAATTCTTCACAAACCTGAGTAGGCAAAAAGCTATGAGTAATATGATTTAATTCATAGTACTCGTTAAGCTTCTCTATATCAAGCTTTATATCATCATTAACTATATAAAGAGATGCCCCAGTAATTAGTGCCGGAAATATCTCCCAAACAGACGCGTCGAAACCGAAGCCCGCATATTTTGTACACCTACTTGTTTCATTTAAGTCGTAATATTTTTTATACCATGTACACATATTTACGAGTGATCTATGTCCTATCATTACCCCTTTAGGTGTACCCATAGAGCCTGATGTATATATTACATATGCCAGCTCCAACAAATTATCTGTATCCCACATAGTTATGCCTTTTATTTTGCTTATATGTGTGCATTCATCAGTATTTCCTTTGTATAAGTCTTCATCATCCAGAAGCAGTATGCTTTTATCGTATTCAAGCTTATCTTTAAGAAATGTTTGCGTTAAAAGTATACCTACTCCACTATCCTCAAGCATATATTCTATTCTATCCTTCGGGTACCTAGGATCTATAGGTAAATAAGCTGCTCCTGATTTTAATATTCCCATTATGCCAACTATCATTTCCAAAGAGCCTTCAACCATAATTGCAATTATATTGCTTGTTTTATCATCCGCCTGTATAGTTTTGCTTCTCAGTACCTCTGCCAGTTGGTTTGCTCTTTCATTTAGTTCTTTGTAGGTAAGTGTCTTTCTGACAGAAGCTTCGCTATCAAATACTATGGCTATGTTGTACGGCGTTTTTTCTGCCTGTTCTTCAAATAGCTGACAGATAGTTTTGTTTTCTGGGTATTCGGCTGCGGTATCATTAAAATCTATAAGAAGCTGCTGCTTTTCTTTTGAAGCAAGTATCTCTACATCTTTCAGTTTAATGCTTGGGCTTTCTATTATGGTATCTATTACCTTATGGATGTTTCCAAGTATCCTTTCTATCTGTTCTTCATCATATATTTTTTCGTTGTAGCCTAGCTTTATTAGCAGCTCTTCTCCAGGCATTACTACAAAATTAAAGTTATAGCTTGTGTGTCCTGTTGATTTTGCAGTGTTTACTTTAAACCCCAGATTATTTATACTAAAGCTTGTTTCTATCTCTTTTTCTGTTGGATAGTTTTCGAATACAAATAAATTATCTATCAGATTCTGCTTTAGTTCACTGTTTGTCTGTATCTCTGCTAAGGCTATATATTCATATTGCGCCGCCCCTATCGCCTGCTTTTGTAGTTCTTTTACTGCCTGCTCGAAGGTTTTTTCATATTTTTCTTCCTGCTTTGTTTTAAATCTTACAGGAATGGTATTTATAAATAATCCCACCATTTCTTCTATTCCTGTTATTTCAGCAGGTCTTCCAGACACTACAGTACCGAATACTACATCATCAGTATTATTGCAGCCTTGCAGTATTACACCCCATATTCCTTGCATCACCGTATTTAGTGTTACTCCATATTGTTGGCTTAGTCTGACTAACGCCCTTGTTGTTTCTTTATTAAGAGTCATTATTCTTTCTCTGTTCTGACATTCGTCTCTGTTTACTATGAATTTTGTTGTTGGTACAGCGGCTTTTTGTTCATATCCATCAAGGTGGTTTTTCCAGTAGCTTATAGCTTCTTCCTTATCCTTTTTTTCCAGCCATTCTATATATTCACTATAGGACTTGCCTGTGCCTATTTGTATTTGATTGCCTTCTTTTTTACTTATATAGCCTTTGATGAAATCCTTCATTATCAGACTTAAACACCAGCCATCCATCACTATATGGTGGAAGCTCCAGATTATTGTATATCTCTGCTGCTCCAGCTTTATTACATATGCTCTGACAGGCAGCTCTCTGGTTAAATCAAAGCCTTTTTCTCTATCCTTTACTTTAAATTCCTCTATATATTTTTCTTTATTTGTTTCGCTCAACTCAGCTATATTAATAAATTCTACTGTTCTTCTTGCTTCCTTTAAAACTACTTGTACAGGTTTTCTAACTCTTTCATGTATGAACACGGTTCGCAGTACATCATATTTTTCTATCACCTTATTAAAGCTTTCTTCAAATATATCTATACTTATCTCCCCTGCTATATCTAACGTAGTTTGTTCGAAATAAACATTCTTATTGTTTTTTAGCTGAGTATGAAATAACATCCCTTCCTGCATAGGTGATAATGGATACATATCCTCTATATTGCTCTGTTCTATTCCATTTTCTTTCAGGATTGCTTTTATCAGCTCGTATTCCTCTTTGTCTATCCTGCTTTGCATTGTACCTTTTAACGTCGGCAGCTTTTGTTTATCTGTTCCGCATATTGCGTTTAACCTCTCAAGGTATTTTGAAGCTTCTTTTATGGTGGAATTTTGAAGCAGATGCTTGACTTCAAGCTTCATATTATACCTTTGCAGTCTTGCACATACTTGTATAGCTTTTATAGAATCTCCGCCAAGCATAAAGAAGCTATCAGATATTCCAACTTTATCTGTTCCTAATACTTCCATCCAGATATATGCAAGCTTTTCTTCTGCATCATTTCTTGGTGCTTCGTAATCTGTCTTTGCAAGCATTTGATAGGAGTCAGCATACCTGCTGATGTCAGATAAAGCTTTTCTATCCAGCTTTCCATTTGGTGTAAGGGGCATACTGTCAAGCTGAATGAAACTATATGGTATCATATAATCCGGCAGCTCCTTAGACAGATGCTCTCTCAGCTCTGATATTGACAATTCTCTTGCGGCAGTAAAGTATCCGCATAAATATTTGCCGTCTGCTTCATTTTCTTCAGCCATTACTGCTATAGCAGCTTCATTTACTGCTTCATGTCTTAGCAGGCTGTTTTCTATCTCTCCAAGCTCTATTCTGTATCCCCTTATTTTAACCTGTTCATCTATTCTGTCTAGGAATTCTATGTTTCCATCAGGCAGCCATCTTGCTATATCTCCTGTACGGTACATTCTACTGCCTTTTTGATTTACAAACGGGTTTTCTGCAAATTTTTCAGCAGTCAGCTCTGGGTTATTCAGATAGCCTCTTGAAAGACTTGCTCCGCTTATACACAGCTCTCCTGCTACTCCTATTGGCTGTAGACTATTAAATTTGTCTATTATATATATTTGTGTATTTGCTATAGGCTTGCCTATTGGAATGTTATTATACTCCTTATCCAATACAAAGCTTGTTGCTGCAACCGTATTTTCAGTGGGTCCATAGTTGTTTACCAGCTTATATCGTGTTTTTTTATACTGCTTTAATTTGTCTCCTCCTGTCAAAAGACATCTAAGGTTTTTGTTGTCCTTTAATATAAATTGCTCACATATTTGTGTAGGTAAAAAGCTTATTGTGATTTTTTTATGTTCATAGTATTCATTAAGCTTATCAATATTCAGCTTGATTTCATCCTCTATTATGTATATTGATGCCCCAGTAAGCAAATACGGAAAAATCTCCCACACAGATGCATCAAAGCCAAATCCGGCATATTTAGTGCCTCTGTCATTTTCGTTTAAGCTATAGTAATGGTTATACCATGTACACATATTTATTAATGCATCATGTTCTATCATAACGCCTTTAGGCTTTCCTGTAGAACCAGAGGTATAAATGACATATGCCATATGATAAGATGTATTAATGCTTTCAAGGTTTTGGCAGTTTCCACAGTATAGGCTTTTGTCATCCAGATTTATTGTATTAACAGAGGTTTCGTGCAAAAGACTTAAGTTGCTCAGAGTACTTTGAGTCAACAGTATTTCTGCTTTGCTATCTTCTATCATATAGCATATTCTTTGCTGCGGGTATGAGGGGTCTATAGGCAAATATGCCCCTCCCGCTTTAATTACTCCCAGTATACCTACTATCATTTCTAATGAGGGTTCTATAAGTATCCCAGCTATACTATCTGGCTTTAACCCTTTATCTCTTAATACCCGGGCAAGCTGATTTGCTTTTTGGTTTAGTTCCTTGTAGGTTAAGTTGTTAGAACCATATACAAGAGCTGTATTATCTGGTGTTTGTTCAGCTTGTTCTTCAAACATCTGCTGTATGGTCTTATTTTGAGGGTATTCCATTTTCGTATTATTAAATTCTGCTAATAGCTGCTGTTTTTCCAAACTTGTAAGCATTTGCATCGCGGCTAGGGTTTTATCTGTATTTTGTGCTGCTTCCTGAATTATACTTAATAGGTGATTGCATAAGCGTTCTATAGTTTCTTTTTTGAAAAGCTTTGTACAGTATTCTATAGTAATGTTTATTTTTTCTGCTTCCTCCATGGCTGTCAGGGTCATATCAAATTTTGATATTCCGCTGTCTATCATTCGGGGTTTTATTGTTATTCCTTCAAGCTGTGTTTGCTTCAAATCCATATTCTGCAATACAAACACTACATCAAATATTGGATTTCGGCTCATATCCCTCTTAACTTCAAGCTGATCTACCAGTTCTTCAAATTGGTAATCCTGATTTTCATAGGCTTTTAATGCAGTTTCCTTTACTTCCAGCAGAAATTTTCTAAAGGTTTTCTGACCTTTCGGGAAGCATCTCATTGCCAATGTATTTACAAACATGCCTATAATGTTACTCAGTTCTGCACGAGGTCTTCCGGCTATAGGACTTCCCACAATAATATCCTCTTGTCCGCTGTATTTATGCAGCAGTACATTGTATACAGCAAGTAGTATCATATACATGGTTGTATTAGTTTCTTTTGCCAGCTTCCTTAGCTCTGCTGTTATATCTGCATTTATTTCAAAGCTTATTTTGCTGCCTTCAAAGCTTTGAACCAGTGGTCGAGTATAGTCGTATGGAAGGTTTAGCACTGGCAGCTCATTGCTTAAGCTTTCTATCCAATATTTCTCCTGATTTTTTATTTTTTCGCTTTTAAATAGCTGATTTTGCCATTCCGCAAAATCCTTGTATTGTATTTTCAATTCTGGCAGTTCTTTTCCTGCATATGCCTTGCCGAATTCCTCTATAAGTATTCCAATGGACGTGCCATCAGATATTATATGATGCATATCAAATAGTAAAATATATTTTAAAGTATTAATTTGGCTGTCAGAATTTACTTTTGCAAGCCCTACCCTTAGAAGCGGTGATTCATTGAGATTAAAGGCTCGTACAAACTGCTTTGTCATTTGTTCTACAGATAACGTGCTGTCTAAAAGCTCTATATTCAGCCCTGCTTGTTTATGTATCTTTTGCATCAAGCTATCTTCGTACAGCTCAAAGCTTGTTCTTAGAGCTTCATGCTTTTCAATAAGCCTATTTATGGCTTGCTTTAACCTTTGTATGTCCAGTTCGCCTTCTATTTCAAATACCGCAGGCATATTATAGCTGGTGTTTTTTAGCTCTATTTGCTGCAAAGCATATATTCTTTTTTGAGCTGATGAAGCTATATAGCATGAAGCAGGACAGTGTCCAGATCTTTTTACTGGCTGTATGGACGCATATATGCTTTCTTTTCTGGTATTTATGTATTCAGAAATACCCTTGATTGTTGGTGCTTCAAATATTTCTTTTAGGGGTACTTCTATATTTAGTTCCCTATGTATTTTTGTTATTAGGTTTGCTGCTTTTAAGGAGTGTCCTCCAAGCTCAAAGAAGTTATCATTTATTCCTATATTCTCTGCTCCAAGTGTTTCCTTCCACAGCTTCACAAGCATTTCTTCCAATTCAGTTCTTGGTGCTTCATATTTTGCTTTTATTGTCGTAGTTGCTGCCGCTTCTTGATTTGTACTGATGCTAACAAGAGCTGTCCTATCCAGCTTACCGTTTGGTGTCTGGGGAAGCTTATCTAAATACACAAAATATGAAGGTATCATATACTCGGGCAAATCCTTGGCAAGATATTCTCTTAACTCTGCTGTAATCAAAGCTTCTTCATCAGCCAAGCTTTCATCCGCTGCAATATAGGCACACAAATATTTCTCACCAAGCTTATCTTCCTTACCAATTACTACTGCCTCTTTAAACCTGCTATAGCTCAATATTTTGGTTTCTATTTCTCCCAGTTCAACCCTGTGTCCTCTTATTTTTATTTGATAATCCTTCCTGCCTAAAAATTCAATGTTTCCATCTTCTGTTACTCTCCCCAAGTCTCCTGTCCAATACAAATTGCCCAAATCCGGATCATGGCTAAAGGAATACTTTGTTTTTTCTTCATCCTTCCAATAGCCTTTGGCAATATATTTGCTTGCTATTACTATTTCACCGGTGTTTAGGGGAGCAACCTCCTCCCCATCATCATTTATGACCAAAATTTCTGTTTCGTCTACAGCTTCTCCCAAGGTAATCATTTTTAGTTTTGTATCTCTTGTAACAAAAAGAGCAGAGTTATATGAGGATTCTGATTGCCCATACAAATTAACCAGCACAGCATTATCAAAATGCTTCTTAAAGCTTGTTATGTCATGCTCTATAACGCTTTCTCCACCTAAAACAATTAATCTGATATTATTCAGCTCTGCTTTATCGGTTAAGGTATTTATAAAATATCTGTACAAGGTCGGAACAGAGTGCCATATGGTTATTTTTTCGTTATACAGCCATTCTGCAAGTACTGTCATATTTGCCTGTTCCTTAATATTCAAAGGATGAAGAGCGGCACCGCTTAATAAGCTGCTGTAGATGTCCATAATGGCGGCATCATGGCTGAAGGATGAAAATAAGGTCATTCTGTCTGCTTCTGTTATGTTCAGATTTTTAATATAGCAGTTTATAAAATGCAGAACATTGCCATGGGTCTGTACTATTCCCTTAGGGTTGCCCGTAGAGCCTGATGTATATAGAATATAAGCTATTTTATCTTTGTCTGCCCTTCTTTCCGGGTTAGGTACAGCATTATTTGTATTTATTTCATCTATATTTATTATCCTCATATACTTATCAGCTTGGTTTTTCAAACGCTTTGCTAATTTTATATTTGCATTATTGGTTATAATCAGCTCTGCTTCCGAATTTTTCAGCATATAAAGCAGTCTGTTTTCTGGATAGGAGGGGTCACAGGGTATATAGACCTTATTTGCCTTTAATGCCCCTAAGGTGCCGGCTATCATATCTGTTCCATGCTCAAACAGCAATGCAGCCTTATCCTCACCTTGCACTGTGCAGTCTGTTTCTTTATTGATTTCATCAGCAATAGCATTGGCATAATTGTTTAATTCGCAATATGTCAATTCCCTATTGTTCGTTTTTACGATTACCTTTTCAGGAGTTTTTTTTACTTTTTCTTCAAAAAGCTTTACTAACATTAAAATTTATCCCTCTTTCGCAATAGATTTTTTCTATTTAGTTTCTTTTCAGCACTCTTGCTTTTTCGGTTCGGAAATAGCTTTTAATAATACCACCAGGATTCTTAGATATCTCGTCAAGCAGCTTTATATAGTTTTTTATAAGCATTTCAATTCTTGATGATTCAAATAAACTGGAATAATAGCTGCACATTATTTCGATTCCGTCCTTGTATTCTGTAATATATAACACAATGTCAAACTTCACATCCTGAACCCTTTCTATATGGCAGGTGTCATGACTTTTAAGATAGTTCTCCTTGCTTTTGTTAAAGTTCAGCATATTAAAGAATACCCTGATCTGAGGATAATTAATTTTCAGCTCATCAACTGCCAGTTCTAATGGGTAGTATTGATATTCAAGGGCTTTAAGAGTATCTTCATTTATAATTTTTAAAAGCTCTAAAAAGCTAGCCTCTAAGTCTATAGTGTTACTAAGCAATAAGGTGTTTACGAAATAACCTATCACGTTTTTCAGATCATCATGCTCCCTGCCCATAGCTGGGATTCCTAAGAATATATCTTTTTGTCCGGTTAAATTTGCTAAAAATGCATTAAAACCCGCCAGCAATACTATAAATAAGCTGGTATTGTTTGCTTTTGCAAAGTTCAAGAGTTTATTTTTGGTACCATTACTTATAGTTGTCTTATACCCTGCACTCTCTTTATTAACTTTTTCTATAAATGCAGTATTTGCAGGGAGATTTAGCTTTAGGGGTACAGATGCCAGCTTTTTAGTCCAATACAGTCTCGCTTCCTCAGAATGGTTCTTTATATACGAGTTTTGCCATGCTGCAAAATCTCTGTATTGAATTTTAAGGGGCGTTAGTTCATTAGCAAGTTCCTTTGTATGTATTTTATATAGGTATTCAAATTCATTTTTTAATATATTAAATGAAAATCCATCTGAAATTATATGGTGCATTACGAATATTACTTCAAGCTCTGCTGCGTTTAACCTTACCAGCTTAATATTTACCAAGGGCGGCTTTTTCAGATTAAACCTTTTATTTGCTTCCGCAGCGTATATTTCTTCCAACAATACTTCCTTTTCACTATAGTCCTTACTGGATATATCTATAGTCTCAATATCCCATTCAATTTCATCAGAAATTATCTGCATTGGCTCTCCATTTATCATATTAAAGCTTGTCCTAAAGGCTTCGTGCCTTTGAGATAGCTCTTTAAACACTTTTTTAATTACAGCTTCATTATTGCAGTCAGATACTCTAAACCTTCCCGGCATATTATATGCGATACTTTCTGGCTCTCGCTGATTTATAATCCATAGTCTTTTTTGTGAGTATGATAAATCATAATAGTCACTATCCGGCAGCCTTGTTAACTCATTATAAATGGAAGTCTTACTGTGATTTATGATTTTGCTAATCCCAGAAATTGTAGGATTCTTAAATATTTCTGTAAGGCTTACCGAAGTGCCAAATTCCTTTTGAAGCAAGCTTGAAAGCTGCATTGCCCTTATAGAATCTCCCCCTAGCTCAAAAAAGTTATCATTTATCCCCAAAATATTAATATCTAATGTTTTTTTCCATATATCGACCAGCTTATCTTCTATACTGTTTCTTGGTGCCTCATATTCTATGCCTCCTGCCGTATTTCTGTCAGGCTCTGGCAAAAGCTTGCGATCTATCTTGCCATTGAATGTAAGAGCCATATAGTCTAATTGTATAAAGGAAGAGGGCATCATATAATCAGGCAGTTCTTTGGATAGAAACTCCCTAAGCTCTGTTGAAGTTAAATTTTTCTCCCCAGTATAATAAGCACATAAATATTTATTGTTGCTGCTATCTTCTTTTAGCAGCACAGCCGCTTCCTTAATATTTGGATGGCTTTTAAGCTTACTCTCAATTTCTCCAAGCTCTATCCTATATCCCCTCAGCTTTATCTGATGGTCAATACGCCCTAGAAAGTCTATGTTTCCATCGGGCATCCATCTTGCTAAGTCCCCTGTGCGGTAAATTATCTCACCTGTACAGTAAGGATTTTTGATAAATTTCTCCGCTGTCAGCTCAGCATTGTTAAGATAGCCTCTTGCAAGACCATCTCCCCCTACACACAGCTCCCCCACTGCTCCTATTGGACATAGCTTATTAAACCTATCTATTATATATGCCTTTGAATTGCTTATAGGCTTTCCGATAGGTATATTAGCTTCATATTCCCTGTCAATCAAATGGCAGGTTGAAAAGGTGGTATTTTCAGTAGGTCCATAGCCATTGATTATTTTAAGCTCCTTGCATGTACTTCTTATCATATTTATATATTTAGGTGAAAGTACATCGCCACCTACCAGTAAATATCTTAGCTTGGAGAACATTTCTGGTTTTTGCTGCGCCAGCTTGTTAAACAGCGAGGAAGTCAGCCATAGTATTGTTATTCTGTTTATTGTTAATGCATTTTCCAGTTCATCAGCATCCAGAATTTTATTTTTATCTATAATGTACAGCTCCAATCCGTTCAGCAGTGCTCCCCAGACTTCAAAGGTACAGGCATCAAATACCATAGCTCCGGTCTGTAGTATTCTGTCATCACCTTCAAAGCTTATATAATTAGTGTTTTTTACTAAGCGAATTACGTTTTTATGCTCTATAAGAACCCCCTTTGGTTTACCTGTGGAACCTGAGGTGTACATTATGTATGCCAGCGGCGTGCCGGCTTCTATACCACGAAGCTTGTCTTCTTCTCCCTGATATATGCTGTAATCATCAAGCTTTATTACTACTCTGCTTGTTACGCCTCTTTCAATCCACGATTGAGTTAGTACTATATCTGCTTTACTGTCATTTAACATATGCTGTATTCTTTCTTCTGGATATTCCGTATCTATTGGCAGATATGCACATCCAGCCTTAAGTGCTGCCAGCATTCCTATTATCATTTCCAGAGAACGTTCTGCCATTATTGCCACTATGCTGCTTGGCATGTTCTCTGGTTGTTCTGCCTTGCTATTAGCTGCTCTTTTCGATATTACTTTTGCAAGCTGATTAGACTTTGTATTTAATTCCTTATATGTAAGTTTTTGATTGCCATATATTACTGCTGTGTTATCAGGTGTTTTTTTCACTTGTTCTTCAAACAACTGGTTTATAGTTTTATTATGGGGATACTCCACCCCTGTATTGTTAAAATCAAAAAGGATTTTTGTTTTTTCTTCACTGTTAATTATTTCTAGATCTTGTATTTCGATATCAGGATCCCGGATTATTTTTTCTGCTGTTTCAGTTATTTGTTTGCCCAAAGCTTCTATAATACTTCGGTCATAGACATTTGTATTGTATTTAAACATTATGTCTATTCCGTTATTAGGTATTATAATTACATTAAGGTCATAATTTGTCTGTTCAAAGGTCTCATAGCTTTCCAAAACAAAGCCTGTTCTGTTTTTATCCTCTATATTATTCAGACTATCATCCAGCGGATAGTTTTCGTAAACCAGTATATGGTTTATTAATTTATTTTTTAGTGTACTGCACTGCTGAATATCTGATAGGGAGCAGTAAGAATATTTCTCAGATGAAAGATTGTTTTCTTGAATTTTCAAGATAAACTCTGTGAAAGAAGTGCTGCTATTGCAGTTGATCCTTATTGGTATTGTATTTATGAAAAGTCCCACCATATCTTCAATGCCTTCCACTTCTGCTCCTCTGCCAGATACAACAGCCCCAAAAACAACATCCGTGGTATAATTATATTTTTGAAGCAATATGCCCCATATAGCCTGAAATATGGTATTAAGGGTGGTCCTATTTTTCTTAGCTATATTAGAAAGATTTTGTACAATATCATCTTGTATTTTAATATGTAAATCCGCTTTGTTGTATTTGCTGTTTTTAGCAGTCAAAGTCATTCTGGGAATCATAGCTTGGCTCTCATAGTTAGCTAGGTAGTCTGTCCAATAAGCATCGGCAGCCTTTTTATCCTGTGCCCTAAGCCAATCAATATAATCTTTATATATAGGAGCGTCTTTCAGCTTTAAGGGTGTGTTATTTAACAGCGAACTGTATATATCCAATATTTCTTTATTAACAATCCTAAGACACCAGCCATCCATAAGTATATGGTGAAAGCTCCAGATTAGCTTGTATTGTTCCTCTGATGTTTTAAGTATCGAAATTCTTATCAGCATATCCCTTGATAGGTCAAAGCCTCTTTGTTTATCCTTTTCTAGAAAATCATTTACATATTGTATTTTGCTTTTATCATCAAAACAGCTTATATCTTCAAAATATATAGATGTCTGACGTTCTTTTAATACCACCTGCGAAAATTTCTGTACATTTTTATAGAAAAAAATTGTTTTAAAAATATCGTGTCTTTTAATAAGCAAGTTAAAGCTTTTTTCAAACAGCTCAATATTAATATACCCTTTTAGGGTAAAAACTGTTTGCTCAAAATATACATTTGAGATATCCTCTAGCTGACAATGAAAAAGCATCCCCTCCTGCATAGGGGATAAGTCATATACTTTTTGTATTTGCGGCTTGTTTGTCATATTACCTTCCTCTCCTTGGTTTTGTTTTTAATTAATATGGATTAGATTCTTAGTATGCGTTTTTTCTTGCTGTCTAAGTAACCCAAACTCAGATTTATAGTATTAAAAATAAGTATAGCAATTATTAATTACTATAACAATGAAAACATAGTGCCTTTGTATGAAATAATAGGGGGGAATAGAAAAACAAGCGAGATAAACAGCCCAAAACTGGGGGGTGTATAGAATCATGTTCAGCATTTTAATTAAGGTGAATTTGATAAAGAAAGTTTAAATATTTATAGATGCTTCGAGACGAAGAAATTCTAAGTCTCTTAGCTTTACATGAGTTTCGTTATACAATATGGGTTTTTAGCTCAAAACTTAATTTATACCAAGGTAAAAACCTAGAAGGGAAGCAATACTTAACCTTTTATGGTTGCTTCATTAATCAGCCTAATTTATGACACTCCCAATTTTTTATATGCTCCTTTGTTATTTTATCCCAATAAAAACCAAGCTTGCTTAATACTAAATTAGTTTTGTCTGATGCGTGTATAATTTTCGTATACCTTGTGTCATCCAGCATCTCTGTGTCAACATGATGCTACATTATCTCTCCATATTCGGAGCGCAGAGTCTTGTGGCTATAACCATTTCGGCTATTTTCAGTATTTTTGTTTATGGCACCATTTTTCTCATAGCCCAGTTCGTTGGTTAATTCACCTTCTAGCATGCCTTGAAGAGTATCACAACTAAATCCCTTATCATTGATTTTATATCGCCCATTCCTTTAATGTGATAAGACTGAATAAGCATTTTGATCAACTCTGGTGAAAATTTAATTTCTCTTTTTTTCCCATTATAAAATCCCTCCTAAATGGATTATTTTCCATTCTGGAGGGATTCATACACAAAATCTAAAATGCTATCGTAGAACTGTGTGCCCTACAGATTTACTTATAATATTACATTACCTTCTAATTCCCAAAAGCAAGTTATAGGTTAGAACGTATAATTCTTTTTAAATCATTCATTATTGATGGAAATTTATCTTCTGATATTTTAATACCTTGCTTAGTATAAGAAACTAATTGCATATCTTCATCTGAAGATGGTTCATATCCAACAATAATAGAACCAATGTCATACATTTTAATAATTGATTGTAGCTTTTTTATAATGAATACACAGTCTTGATTGATAACCATGTTTTCCTTAAATAACTCGTTTTCTTTAAAGTTAAGAACAATATCACCAAAAACTTCATCAAATGATATTACTATCATCACATTATGTATACATATGCCTATATCTACTTCACTCATGTATATATTTCCTGTTCCAGGAATAGCATAAAATTCTCCTAAACTAGATATCATTTCAAACTCGATATCTCGCTCTTCTATTTCGTCGTAGAAGTGTGATGATATTATCTTCTGTTTATCAAAACGAAGTTCCTTAAAAATAAGCGAGTCCAATTCATGCCGTTTTATGTTTTCAAAAATTATTTCTAAATTGTTCACTTCGGTATACTCGCTCCTTTCTTACCTTATTTGGTCAATGAATCCCTTAAATGTTCCATCCATATTTAGGCGTATTCCTCTTCCATCTGGTAGCATCTTCTCCAAAAATGAGATGCCATTTGATTGAACTGTTTTAAATTCGCCTGGTCCGCTAATAATGTCATCAATATGCTGCATAGCTGTATTGTTTATTTTAGTTGAATTGCCACTAACTTTTCCCCAAATATCAGGATTCCTGCCAGCATGTTTTTGTAAAGCATGACCTGCTACTGTTTCTCCACCTTTTTTTGCAGTTGATGCAGAATCTATTATTTTTGACGAGTCAACAGTATTACCCCCTCCCTCACTATACGTAAACGTACTAGCCCAATCAGATGCAGCAAATACTAACCCAAAATTGATGCCAGCCATAATAGACTTCATTAGTCTGCTTTGTTCATCTGCATATAAAGGTGCTAAGGCATTCTTCATTGGTTGTGTCCATGGTGCATTGGCGGCATTGTGTAATGTTCTGTACTTATTTTTTATCTTTTCTATTTCTTCCTGAATTATTTTTTGTTGTTCCTCTACTGTCATAATACTGCTTAGTCTATTTTCAATATTAACCCTTAATTCGACTTCCCAACTTGCCCAGTCCACACCATCTGCTTTTAACTCAGCCACAGTTTTAAAGCCCTCACCACTTAAAGCATTTCCTACTCTCTCAAAAAAACCTGATACTGTCTCTGCAAATGCTTTAATATTATCTGTACTTTTCTGTTTATTAATATCACTGAATGTAGTGGTAGTAGAAGTCGTAGTGGTCGCAGTTATTGTATTACTAGATGATTGAGTTCCATACAAATATGCAAATGTTTTTGAACCTGCTTTACCATCTACCACTAGTCCATTATCCTTTTGGAATTTCTTTAATTCTCCTTGTGTTATTGCTCCAAAATAACCAGTGACAGGAACCACGTAACCAGCCTTATTTAGAGCTTCCTGCAGTTTTTTTACCTCATCCCCCTTAGCACCTACCGTTAGTACAGTATTACCACCCTTTTTCTTTCCATCATCAACAACCTCTTGTATATTCCCCGTCGGGTCATTATACTTTACAGGATTGTTAGTGCAATAATGCTCTTTTACCATAAAAAATGGCATACTATGATAATTAAATTTTACCATAGTATGCTGTTTCTATAGACTTTTTTTCACATCCTCCATATAGACAACCACCCATTTACTAACACATTATACTTTATATTACAATGTAGTATGAAAAAACTAAGGATATGATATTTACCATTACACCTGCTAGTGCTATATACTTCTTATTGCTGTGTTGAAATACTCCTAAAGCCCCAAAAACTATGCCAATTATTTTTACAGGAATCTCTATTTTCCCAACAAAATTAAGTAGCTTTATCAAAGTAATAATGCCATCTTTAGAAACCGGATTTAGTACTTTATTTAATAAATATAAAGCTATAAAAGATATTATAAATCCAATTATGCCTAGGGCACATGAAATATTACCATATCTAAAATGTTTAGTGTACACTATTCTAGTAAAAAAATTATTTAATCCATTTTTCATATATACTCCTCACTTTTTAATAATTGGAACATAAAATATTACTATAAGCTCATATACTATGGTTACTGAAACTAAAGTTACTATTACATATATTCTATCTAGACTAAGTACTATACCCATAACATATATGACTACGAATATTATAATTCCAAATAATAGTAGTATATAATATGGTATGTTAATATATCCACCACATCCATTGCACTTAATTTTATGCCTAGGGTTCAATCTAATTTTATCATATACTGAAATAGTATCTTCTCCACAATATGGACATCTAAACCTCATAAAATCATCCTCACTTATAAATAATCAAATTTAATTTGCCATCTAGTAGCTTATTTACATCTTCTCTCCAATCAATTTTTGCTTGCCCTCTCCACCTACCTTCAATCGACACTTTAATTGGATCATATATAAATATTGTAGATTTATCTCTAACATACGCTGTTGTTTGTGTTATATCAAGACCAGTATTTGTTGTAGATGTGACAATAACTTTATAATCCCCGACCTTTATACTAGGATCCATTAAAGCCTCATACAAAGATAAAGCACCATACAGTTTTGTCACCCACTCAGATACTACAGGTTTACCATTGGATTTTATGTCACTCAAATCACCAATCGATTCTTTCCCAATTGTTTTCATACCCTCTCCTGAAAATATCTTAAAATCTTTATTTGAAGGATCACTTACCCAAAGAGCTTTGGAAATTATAAATCCATATGGAAATGGAGCAAATCCAGAAGCAAATGAAGCTATAGACAAGCCAGCAGTTCCTTCTATCCATTGATTACGATTTGTTACTTTTTTTATCGTTACATCAGTGATAGTAGAAATATCACTACTACTATATTTATAATCATCGATGTACCTACCATTTACATCTACATTATGATACTTCCATTTATAGCCAGAACTCTGTCGTATCTGAACTATAGCTCTCATAGCTGCGTCCATTCCCGAACTATTACTCTCATATTGACACCTAGTATATTCATATTTAAGAGCAAGTATAGCAGCGTAATCACGCTCTGATAAGAACAACTCATCCTGCTTATCAATGCTCATAGCATTACCAGTACCCCACTCTATATTACTGGCTAAACTTGCTAATTTTATACCTGTATCAACTACAGCTATTTCATCAGTTGATTTTTTATTAGTTTCAATATTTGTAACAATCTCACCTACTTTTTTATAGTTATCTCTATCGGTTCTTATAGACTCAGCCTTTTTATGCCAATAGTCTTTTAAAATTTTCGATTCAACCTTAAAATACATATCAGTATATGCTTTTATCTTTGCTTGTGCAGAAGGTGTTAAAAGTTCATCTCCTTCTTCCCAGTGTCCAGTCGGGTCTTTATACATTATGGGGTCATTGTGACAATAAGTATAAAGATTCAAGCTCAACGGATCATTTGCCTGCCCTCTGTATGTATCCTCCGTCATAAATCTTGCTATCTTTGCATCATAGTATCTTGCGTTCAGGTAATATATGTCTGTTTCTTCATCGTATCTATAGCCGGAGTACCTATATGGGTTATTGGCGGTGCCTGTGGCTTCTGTAGCATTTCCAAAGGCGTCATAGTAATAGGTTGCTATTGTATCTCCTATACTGTTTATTAAGCCTACTACATCGGCATGTCCATTGTATAGATAATACGCTGTATCATTATCAATCTTTCTTGATATCAGGTTTATGCCGTATACATTTGCGGCTGCTTGATTGCCTGCCGCATCTACCTCTAGTATAACTTTATCAGCTTCGTATAAATATCTTGATATTTGTCCGTTTATATTTTTTTCTACTCTGTAGCCCTCTGCGTTGTAGCCATAGGATATTGTCTTGCTGCCTTCTATAGTGTTTACCAGTTGATTCCATACATTGTATTCATAGAAGGATACACCGTTATAATTGCCTTCTCCTGCCAGAAATACTGTAAAGGAGCTTAGCATTTGCGGATCAGTAGGCTTTAGATATGACTTGTTTTTGCTTATCATGTTTCCATTATTGTCATAGTCATAAACTATTTTTTCTGATTCGCC
Organism: uncultured Clostridia bacterium; assembly: GCA_937930535.1. Taxonomy (GTDB): domain Bacteria; phylum Bacillota; class Clostridia; order Lutisporales; family Lutisporaceae; genus CALGKJ01. Next base: position 45,949 of record CALGKJ010000050.1, on the reverse strand, counting down.
GCCTGGTTTTGTGGTTAGTGTATTCAGCAGGCGGTTTTGTTCGTTGTATGTATAGCTGGTAGTGGTGGTTGATTGGTTTTGTACAACTGTTTCTGTAAGTCTGTTGCCTGCTTTGTCAAAGGTATAGGCGGTTTGCTTTCCTAGTGGCTCTGTTACTGCTTGAAGCCTGTTAAGGCTGTCATAGGTATAATTTGTTGTTCCTTTAGCATCTGTTTTTGATATTTGATTATGGTCTGCATCATAGGTATAGCTGTAGCTTTCCATAATGCTTCCATCAGCTTTTTTATTTACCAGTGTTATAAGCTGGTTGTCTGCATTGTATGTGTATTCTTCTTTTACACCGCTTGGATATACTACACTTTTACGGTTTCCATTGGGGTAGTATTCGTAGCTGGTAGTTCCATCTGCTGATATTACAGTGCTTAACCTGCCTGCTTTGTCATATATCTTTTCTACTATATTTCCTTTTGGGTCTGTTGTTGTTTCTTTTGTGTAGCCTTCTTCTATACCTTCTATTATATCATATACATATGTGCTGATACCTATATGAGGAACAGTCTTGGTTGTTGTTCTGCTTAGTTCATCATAGGTTCGTGTGGTTGTTCCTGTACTATCACTCACTGTTAATTGGTTGTTGTTTTTGTCATAGGTATAGCTTATTGTTGCTTGTCCTGCTGTTTTTGATGTCAGTCTGCCATGTATATCATATTGATAGCTTGTTATTATGCCGTTTCTATCTTTTGAAGACAGTATTGTTCCATCTGCATTGTAGACATATCTCTCAACCTTGGCATCTATATAGGTGTATTTGCTAGTCAAGCCCAGCCTTCCACCGTGGTCTATCCGTTTTGTCATTTTATTTCTTGAATTATATTCATAGCTTGTTACATGACCATTTCCATTGGTTTGAGTTAAGACATTTCCGTTTAGGTCATAGGTATAGCTTGTTATCTCCAGCTTTGGATTTATTACGGCTATAAGTCTGTTAAACTCGTCATAGCTGTATTTTGTGGTTATATTCCTGCCGCTTGTCTTTGTATTTATATTTCCCGCATTGTCATAGGTTTGACTTGTTTTGTGTTTCATAGCATCTATTGTTGATATAAGTCTGTTATTTCTGTCATATTGATATTCTGTCATGTTGTTCATGGCATCATAGGATTTTATTTGTACATTGTTTTTGTTATATTCCAGCTTTTGTACTGTTGTGTATGAGTCTCTTTTTTCTATCAGTCTGTTTAGGGCATCATATATATTTGTGGTTGTATTTCCCTTCCAATCTGTAATTGCAGTTTGATTGTTATTATCATCATAGCTGTATGTTGTTATTTGCTCTGCTCCCTTTACAGTTACCTTGGATGCTGCAACCCTGTTTAGCTTATCATACACATATTCCTTTATATTGCCATTTCCATCTGTTTCAAAGCGTTTATTGCCGTTCTTATCGTATTTTGATGTAACAGTGATGCTTTCTGTGCCATCATTTTTCTGGTTTGTAACTGACACAAGCCTTGCTTGATTATCATATTCATATATGGTTGTTCTGCCTATTGTATTTTGCTCCTTTGCAAGGTTGCCAGCCATATCGTATTGGTATGTAACTGTATTATGTGGTATTGTTTCATCTCCCGGATATATCGCTTTGCTTACCTTGCCAAGTGCATTGTATTCATAATATGTTGTGTTGTTATTGCCATCTGTTTTACTGATTTGTCTTCCCAGTAAGTCATAGGCAGCTTTGCTTATTACCTGCTCTGGTGCTGTTTCGTTCTTTTTTACTTTGACTTCCAGAATATTATTATTAGCATCATAGGTATACAGGGTTATTACCCCATTTGCATTAGCTTCTGAAATTTTTCTGCTTAATGCATCGTATTTGTAGCTTTTGGTGTATGCCAGTTCTCTTTCCTGCGCTATGGGGTCTATGGTGGTTACTATAACATTGGCAAGGTTGTATGCATATCTCGTGCCATATCCGTCATCATACCCTAGAGCATCTTGCTCTAGTACTACATTGCCGCTTATGTCATATTTGTAGTTTTTTGAGTATATTGTATTCCATTGTGAAGTATTTGCATCAAAGTATATGTCTTTTTTCGTTTTAAGTCTGCTCATAGTGTCGTATACATATTCCGCTCTGTTCATTTGACTGAAAGCTTTTGCCTCATTATAGTTTAAAGGCGATATTTCTGCAATTTTTCTTCCTGCCAGATCATAGCTGTATGCGGTAACTCCACTTAATGCATCAATAGCTTTTATCAGCATACCTCTTTTATTGTATTCATAAATAGTTGTGTTACCATTGGCATCTGTCTTTGAAACAGGCTTGCCCTCCCAGTTGTATACAGTAGAAATAGTGATTGTTATTTGTGTTCCGAATTCGTCTTTGCCAAGCTGGCTCATGGTTATCTGCCTGTTTGAATTGTCATATGTGTATGAGGCAGCTACATCATTTGGTGCTGTGACACTTATTAAATTACCGTTTTTATCATATTCATAGGTAGTTTTTAATATAGTATCTGTTTCATCATCAAATTGGTTTCCAACAAGGCTTCCGCTGCTTATATGAACCTTCTTTTCTGTTGGCTTATTAGTATGATTGTAGGTATACTCTGTAACAAGCCTTGTATTTGCATCTGCAAGCTTTTCTTCTTTTAGTACATTGCCCTGCTTGTCATAAAGGTACTCTGTTTTTCTGCCTTCCAGGGCAAATGACTTTAATAGTCCATTTTTATAGTATGTATAGCTTGTGGTTATAAAGCTTATTGGTATTTCATTTAACGATACCTTTTGGCTGCTGGTTTTTTCTATTAATTTATTGCCTGCTTTATCATACTCATATGCGGTATAGGTATACAACACCTGACCATTTGATATTTCAAAAGGTATATACTTTTCTGTAAGTCTGTTTAATCCGTCATATTTATAGCAGGATATACTGCCGTTTTCTGCTGTTGATGCTGATAGTGTTCCATTTGCATTATAGCTGTATTTTAGCTTGCTGCCGTCAGAATTCTGCTGTTCTGTCAGCCTGTTTGCATAATCATATATGTATGCAGTTACGGCTGTTTCCGTATTATTCAGATATTGCTTGTGAGTCTTTTGTGTTTTGCCATCGGTTAGTATGGTATGGGCGTATTCCTCCAGCAGTATTTCTTGAGCTGATGCAGTTTCCTTGAAGTATGCCTTAACAACTCTATCCATTACATCATATTCATATCTGTATACAGCCCCGTTAGGCTTTGTTTCAGTTATCACATTGCCATAGGTATCATAGGTATATGTTGTTTCGTAGTTTTCAGCATCTATTGTCTTTTTCAGCTTTCCTGAATCATAATACTCATACCTGTAGCCGTAGTCACCTGCATAGCTGCGGTTTATTATATCGTCTGCTTCAACGCAGTATTGATTAGGTGATATTTCTTTTACCTTTCTGCCTTCCATGTCATATAATATTCTTGTAGTTTCTCCGCCGTTTTGAACTGCCTTTTCCACTTGACCGTTAGTGTTGTAGTTATATGTTGTCACATGGTTATTTGGGGAGGTTTCTGCTATTTTCCAGCCTATTTGATTGTATGTTATTGCTGTTATATTGTTTTCCGGGTCTTTTATTGTCTTGGTATTGCCATGTGCATCATAGGTGTACTCTGTTATGCTGCCTTCTGGATTGATGATGCTCTTTAGCAGCCCATCTGCATTACAGTTGAAAAGCTCCTGCGCTTCCTGCTTTGTATAATATAAATAGGCTTCTATTGCAAATTTTTCTTGTTCAGCTTCTTGGATATACTGGTCAGTTCCATTTAATGGTCTAACCTTTCTTAAAAGCTTTAAACCGTTAGTATCGTAGATATAGAAGGTGTATCTTCCCAGCTCATCCTTTTCATATATTTTATTGTTCTTTTGGTCATATCCAAATTCTTTGGTGCTTAAATCAGGGTTTGTAAGCTTTGTTATATTTCCCATTGTGTCTATTTCGTATTTTGTGCAGTTTCCATTTCTATCGGTTTGTGACTTTATATCTCCATATTTGTTCAAACCGCCAGTTATAAAGTATTCGGTAAAAGAAAATTTGCCCTCGGCATCCTGTACCTTTATGGTATACATATCCTTATCAAACCAATAGCTCCATACTCTGGAGTTTTGGTCTTTAATGGTTGTTTTTCTTTCTTCTGTATTATAGGTATAGTTATTAATATTGCCATAAGAGTCTATAGTTTGTACTACCTTGTGCTGGTTGCTGCCTACTGCGTGGTCATAGGTCAGGGTTTGTACTCTTTTCAGGTAGTGATCTTCTATTTTGTTTATAAATCCATAGGAGTCATAAGAATACCTCATTATTGCACCAGTGGAATCAATTGCTTTTATCAGCCTGCTGCTGGCATCATATTCATACCTTACTATTCTATTTTCAGGGTCTTTGACACTGCTTATCAAGCCGTTAGTATTATAGCTTACTATATATTCCCTGTTTACTGTATCTGTTATTTTTTGCACTTTCCCATTAGCATCAACCACTATATTTACTGCATTTCCGTTTCTGTCCCTCATCCATATAAGCCAGCCATTTTGATTAAAGCCATAGGTATATTGGTCTTTAGTAGTCAGTGTATAGGTATTATCGGGGTTTTTGACGAATATACTTCTGGAATCCTCTGCTGTATATTCAGAACCGTTTCTTCTAAATCTTTGTATACTTCCGTTAGGCAGCAGTACCGTTACTAAATCATTACCCTTGGCACTTCCTTCAAAGCCAAAGGACCAGCCTCTGCCCATGGAACCAGACTTATCGTCTCTGGAATTGTAGGTTCTGCTGATATTAACCTCAAAGCCTGGTGCAGGAATACTCATATCTGTTGCCTTAAAGGAGAAATTGCCTGATGCAGGGCTTACCCCGCTTTCACCATAGTGCAGCTTCTCCTTGATTTTGGATAATTGATCCATAGTATACCAAGTATCCATTTCGCCGCCCTGATTGGATACTGGAATAGTTGTAATATCTGCCCCAGGTCCATCATATGCATCTGCTTGTGGTTTGATATTTACTAAGGCAGCATAGGCATCAACCCTGCCGCTTGTAGATACTTTACCTTCAAGACTTGTACACTCCACTACATTGTTTTTGATTCTGTCTTTTATTTGTCCAATAGATATGCCAGACTCATGGCTTTTTATCAATGCGGCTATACCCGTTACGTATGGTGCTGCTACTGATGTTCCATTAAAATATCCGTAAGTATTATCCGGCGTTGTACTTAGTATATTAACCCCCGGGGCAGCTACGTGTATTTTATTTCCATAAGTCGAAAATGGAGCCAGCACGCCATAGTTATCTATAGCAGCTACCGATATTATATTGGGTAAATCGAAGCCTGCAGGGTAAACCGGAAGGTCATATATATCGCCGCCGCGGTTTCCGGCTGCTGCTACAAATAATATGCCGCTGTTTTGTATTGCATCCTTTAATGCTAAATTGTTGTCTGTGCCGCCAAAGCTGCAGTTAATTATACTTATTTTCATTGACATAGCATATTCTATGGCTTCTATAGCATCACAAGTATAACCGCTATGAGAGTTTATGAACTTTAATGGCATTATTTTTATATTAGGTGCTATACCGCTGATACCTTGGGTGTTCTGTTTTGCTGCTATAATACCTGCAACATAAGTACCATGTAAGTCCTTTTCATCTGAATCATATACAGTATTGTCCCCATTTGCAAAATCCCAGCCATTAACATCATCTATATATCCATTCCCATCGTCATCAATATTATTATCTGGTATTTCCCTTGAGTTAACATATATATTGCCTGCTAAATCGTTGTGATTGATGTCCACGCCTGTATCCAGAAGCCCTACCGCAACCTGCTGAGAGCCTTTAGTAATATCCCAGGCGTTTACTGCATTTATGTCCACACCTATTCTTCCTGGCATTCCCTCAATCTCTTGACCGTCATTTTTCAATGCCCACTGCTCAATAAATCTATGGTCAAAAGGAGTTGTATTTATTGCAAGCTTGTAGTTGGGCTGTGCGTATTCCACATTAGGATCTTTTTTTAGTCTTTCAATTATGCTGTTAATGTCTGAATCATTTCCAACTTCCAGTACATCTATTTTACCTTTTCCAAGCTGCTTTTTTGTTTCCAGCTTGCTTAGTTTTAGTTCATCCTTTAGCTTCTTTTTAATTGTGCTTTTCTTATTGGTGTCCTTATATTTTACTATTATTTCAGTAACCACCCTATCTTCAAAGCTGATTTTTACTTTTGCCGTCGTACTGCCTGTATCTTTTTTATATACTGCAAATACTGGCTTTATGGCTAGTAGGTTTATCAGCAAAAGGGATAGTGCTACTACTATAGATAATATCCTGCTATACTTCCTCATTTACTCTACCCCGCTTATTCAATACTATATATTATTTGTGTTTGATTATCAGTTTTGGACTTAAATTTTATGCTGTTTACTAAGCCTGTCCATGATTGTGAAGTATAGCTTTCCAGCTTTCTGAATACTATAGTTCCCTCTGTGTACTGTAGAATCTGAATATCAGTACCTATAATATTACCTGTATTCAAATCTATTCTTGCTGTTGTTCCGCACAAATCTAAAACTTCCAATTCGTTAGGATTATAGGATATTGTGTATGTGTATTGACTTGGGTTTGCTATTTCGTCTGCTGTAAACATAATATCAAATACTTGTCCATTATTTACGTTTATATAGTAGGTTTCTGTGGAGCTTTTTGTATTGGCAGTTATTAAGTCACTCCATAAACTTTGCTGAGTAGTATTTATTGCTCTTACCCTATATGTGTGGGTACTATCTGGCGAAATATTATTATGCATATATTTTGTGTTTAATCCAACCCTGATTATTACCCCATCTGCTTCAATTTCATATTCTGCTGCATTGTCTACTGCATCCCAAGTAACAAGTATGGATGTGGTAGTCGAGGATGCTGATACATTAGTTGGAGCTGTAGGCGCATCTGCTAAGGTCATTACTATTATTATATTGCTCCATTCTCCTTGAGTCTCTCCCTTTACGGCTCTTATCCTATAGCTGTGCTGTTCTGCCCCCAATAGACCGCTGTGTATGAAGTTGGGTGCAGCAATATTTTGAATGACTACGCCATCTATCTGTACCTCATAACCAGTTGCATCGTTTATTGGTTTCCAAATAAGCTGGATCGAGTTGGTAGTGGATTTTGCTATTATTCCCTTAGGTGTCTGAATGTTTATACCTCTGGTTATCTCTGTTATTATTGTACTCCATGCGCTTGTACCTGCGGCATTCTTAGCCCTTATAAGATAAGTATGCTGACTATTTGCTGCCAGATGCTCATGTATATATGATGCACCGGTTATACCGCCTATGGTTATGCCATCAATTTTAAGCTCATAGCTGTCTGCACCAGCTACAGCATCCCATGTCAGGGATATTGTGCTTTCTGTTGAATTGGATTGTATATTTACTGGTGTCGGCAGAGAGTATGTTGTTATATTAAGGTATTCGCTCCAATCACTTGGCTGCCCATCTTTTAAAGCTCTCACTCTATAAGTGTATACAGTATTAGGAATCAGGGAGCTGAATATGCAGCTTGTATCTGTTCCATTATCTAAAATTTCTCCGTCTGCTTCTACTTCATAGCCTGTTGCATCCATCACTGCATTCCATGTAAGTATAGCTTGTACATCAGTTGCATTTGTTTTTATATTTGTTGGTGTGCCAAAGGCATCTACTGGTACCATCGCAACTACCAAGGTACTCCAATCACTTATGTTCCCTGATTTGCTGGCTCTTACTCTGTAGCTGTGCTCACTGCCATCTGTAAGGTTGATGTGAGTATACATATTATTAGTGCCATTATTTATTATGCTTCCATCTACCTCAATTTCATAGGTTGCCCCTTGTATTTCATCCCAGGTTACTATAATTTCTCCTAGTGATGCACTCGCTCTAACATTAGTTGGAGCTTGCGGTGTTTGGGTTTGGGTTGTAATAAGTATTTCATTGCTCCATTCACTTTTTCCGCCGGAATTTATACTCCTCACTCTATAGGAGTGCAGGGTTCCGGGAATCAATCCTGTATGGACGTAGTTAGTACTTGATGAATTGTTTACTACTTCACCATCAACTTCTATATCATAAGCAGTAGCATCAGCTACAGGCTTCCATGTAACTATTACCGATGTGCTGGTAGCAGCTGCATTTATATTATATGGTATTCCCGGTGTATTTTGCTGGGTATACTTTCTTATCAGTGTACTCCATTGTCCTGTGCCTCCTGCATTTCTTCCCCTGACTCGGTATGTATGCTCTGTAAATGGCAAAAGTCCTGTATGTGTATATGCAGTATACGTACCATTGTCTATTATTCTGCCATCTACCTCTACATCATAGCCTGTACAGTTTGCTGCCGAATCCCATACTATGGTTATGGAATCAGTTGAAGCTGCTGCTGTGATATTGACAGGTGCTTCTGGGGGTGCTATCAGTGTCGTTCCGCTTACTGGTGCGCTCCAGGCAGTTTCTATTCCTTCAGCGTTTCTTGCTTTTACTGTAAAGTTATATATAGTATCAGGGTTAAGTCCTGTAACCTTTATATTTTTGTTTGGCAGTGTCACCCATACCGGGGATGCCGTTAATGTGCCCTCGGGGGTTATATAGCTTGTACTGTTGATACGAATAAGGTACTGTGTGTTATCAGGATTAGCATCACTTACTTGTATATCGAATCCATAGGATTTAGGATTGTGCACTATAATTTCCGGCACTACTGCTTTAGTATAAATGCTTGAAGATGCAGTTGCGATATGTCCTACAGCATCTCTTGCCTCAAAAACTATTTCATATTGTGTGTTTGGTGTAAATGATTCTTGTATATAAGTCCCATCCGCAATCCATTGTGAAAACACATTATCTCCTACTTTATATCTATATGGAGTCAGTGCCAATCCAGGAATGCTGTCTGCAGCCATACCCATAACTGTTATACTTGCATTTGTTGAAGTTACTGCATAGGACGATATAATTGGCGGTGTCTTGTCAACCTTAAAGCTAATAGTTGTAATAACAGGATCAGTATAAGTGTCACTTATTTCAAACTTAAATGTGTGGCTGCCTTCGCTCAATGTACTTATATCTAGGGGTTCGAAGCTAACATTCTTAGCTGTAGATGTTTCACTAACTGTTTTTGTATCTCTTGGGGTAACTTCAGAATCTAAATAATACCTACAGGTTAGGTTATCATTATCAGCGTCCTTCACAGTTATTGTTGGTACGAAAGCTGTATCAAATTCAGAAAGCACATGATTATTAACTGGTATTGTACTAATTATCTCAGGGGCAACTGAATATGTTATTGTTAGCAGTGGTCTGTAACTGGCTGTAGATGCTTCCTTTGAGTATATTCTCATAGGTCTTGAGTTATTTCCCCACCAATTAATAGCTGGAAATGCAAATCCATAGTTTTGTTCTCCATCTTCCACCCACTTCTTTACTATGCTTGTAACATCTACATAGTTTGATTCATTATAACCTTGCTTAGTAAATATAAGTACACCATAAGCAGTTGTACCTATTCTGTCATATGCTGGTTTATTATTGTATTTTATAGTTGATTCGTTCCAATCGGCTGTTACCCTATAAATAGTCTGATTCCCATTGTGACTTGGATAGTATGTTGTAGCATTTGTAAGCTTCAAGCTTGCAGATACGATTTTAGCACCTTGTGGAATTGAGTCAAGAGAAAATTTAATATAGCTCTCGTAATATTGTTGAGGTCCTGTACCTACTAGATACATGTAGTCATTTCTTCCAAATTCTAAAAATGAAGAAGTGCCATAATTGCTATTTCCAGAGGTGTCTAAAACATACGCATCCATACTGCTTGTACTAGATGTAGTCGTAGGATCAATAGTTATAGGAAATTTTGCATTTTTTATAAAGCTCTTATCTTCTAACGCTATATAAAAGCTGTCCTTGTTTGTAATTCCAAGCTCCTGCTTAATATGTTTCAGTGTTACATTATCAGTTGTTTTGTTATTACTGTCTAATGCATACGGTTTTTCTAGCATCCATAAATATTCTCCAGTTTCTACATCCATGAAATAATATGTATCATCTTGCTGTATAAGCTCTAAAGACCCATCATATTCAATTTCAAATAAAAATTTATATTCCTTCAGCGGTTTATTAACAATAATATTCTCTTTGAGCTTTGTATTTTGAACTATATATTCTAAATCAACATTTTTCATAAAACTTTTATATGTAAATGAATTATCCTTTATTCGTATATCATTTGGCTTGCCGCCCATAAATTTATATGATATTGTTCGTTCTCTCCCATTAGAATTCATAATACTAATTCGAGTATATATATCATTTTCGATTGACTTATAATCATTAAAATAGACTTTAAAAGCATTTCTTATCACTGAGTACTCAAAGTCTTGATATTGTGCTTTTGATATTGAATTATCAATATCCTTTAATTCTCCATTATCTTCATAATATAAAGGTATCATCCCTATTTCTGCTGTATAAGTGCCATTATCATTATTATAGTGTTTGGAATAAATGTCCTTTCTTTCAATTTTCTTCACTTCACTACTTTTATTAGATGATTCCAAGCCTGCGGATATACTTTCTCTTGAAGATACATCGTCTACACCTGTAACAAATATCAGATTGCTACTAAGCATAAATACAATGATTAATACGGATACAAATAAATGCATTTTCTTTTTCACTTTTCTTCCTCCATCCAATTTTAATTAACAATACTTTCTTTATATAAATATTCTCACTAAATAATTGTATTAGCATATACTTTAGCAGTCAAATGTTTTAATGTTAATTAACATTAAGTTAGCTTTTTATTTTCTGCTATAGGGTTTTTAGCTTAAAACTCAAATTATGCCAAGCTAAAAACCTAGAAGGGAAGCAATACCTAACCTATGACTAGTTAAGTTTTGCTTCCCTATAATACAATTAATCTCAACCTTAAACTTTTCAGAATAACCTACCAGTTATCAAAGCCATATAGCTCATTTTAAACAAAAAGGCTAATATCCAAACACTATTTACACAAATTCGTTACACAATCACAAACCACCCCAAATATATCCATATATCTGCTTTGCAAAATATCACTCAGTACAAAACCATAGCCAATTTCATAAGGCTCAATGCCAATCATAATTCCATGCAATTTATCGTTAAAACCATGTACAATATCCAGAAAGCTTATGCTATGCAATGAACAACTGGCATTACTATATTTTTTCAAATCCTCTAATGGAATTACCGTTACCTCCCCCGGATTTTTTCCTGATACAAAAGCATCCAGTATTATAATGTAATCAGTATCAGTTATTTCTGACAGACAATAGTCTATATCAGTTTCTCCTATGATAACTCTAATATTTTGATCTTTAAAAAGCTTCTCAAATCTTCCGCCAGATAAACTCCTATTCCGTCATCCATCATAATACGGCTTCCGATTCCAATAACAGTTACTTCCTTCATGGCATTACCTTTATTGTTTTGATATGCTTGCCGTCAGAGTATACATGAGTCGCACAGGAAACACACGGATCAAAGGAGCGTATTATTCTTCCCAGCTCTATGGGATTATCAATATCTTGTATGCTTGTACCTATTAGTGCCTGTTCTGCCGTACCTTTTAACACATTGCTGCTGCGAGTGGAAAGATTCCACCCAGATGGTGTAATGATTTGATAAAACGAGATTACACTGCCAGCTATTTTCAGCCAGTGACCCAGTGCCCCTCTTGTGGTATCTATGAGTCCAGCTCCTGCTGCAATTTCAGGGATCTTATATTCTGCCTGCACGGACACATTTGGAATAATATTTTCAAGCAGGATACTCATGATCTCTGAAATTTTCTTTGCTTCCAATACTCTTGCGATTGTTCTATCCATTGTAGAAATTCCATTTCTGTACTCACCGCATAACCACTGTCTTGCCAGAGGTCCTGTTTCAAAAGGAATACCGTAATACCTAGGAGCCTTAATCCATGAATAGGCATTTGGCTTGCTCATATCTGCTTCTGGTACAGCTTCCAAGGGTTTATCCGGCTGGTTAGTGTCTGAGTACCAGGCATACTCTGTTTCCTCTGTAATTCCCTCAGCCTTAAATGGACGAATATTTCCTTCTGAGTATATTAATGGGTCTACATACAAAGTTCCCAAGTCCTTATAGCTATTAAAGCATCCATAGCTTAAAAGATTTTCATAGCCTCGTCCATTATGGAAATAATCCTGATAGTACTGTGCTATTATGTATACATCGGGTATCATTTTTCCTTCTATGAATTTATTGATAGCACTTAATATAGATTTTATTTTAATAATCTTGTCTGTAGCAGCACTCGCAGTTATGCCCCCAATAAATACTCCATGGTTATGAGGTGCTTTGCCTCCCAGTACTGCAAGCATCTCATGGGCACTACGGCTCACATCCAGAGCTTCAAAATAATGCTGTACAATTAAGTCATTCTTGTCTTTTGGAAGTCTGAAATCCTTATGAGAAGTATCATATAATGGATAATTTTCAGGCAGCTTTACAAAATCAGGTATAGTATATTGATAGAAATGTCTAAGGTGGTTTTGCAGAAACTCGCTGCCGTGTATTATGTCTCTCAAATACCTACCCTGTTCTGATGGAACAATACTCATTGCGTCTTCTAAAGCAAGAGTGGATGCCATTGAGTGAGCGGTTGAACATATTCCGCATATCCTTTGGGTGAAATATACAGCATCAAAAGGACTTCTCCCTTGCAGCATTTTCTCAAAGCCTCTAAAAAGAAGTCCTTCTGTTTTTGCATCCGAAACCTTGTTTTCCGTTATATCTGCTGTTATCTCCATAAATCCGCTTATACGAGTAACAGGATTAATCGTTATTTTCTTCGACATATTTATGTCCATGCCCTGTATTCTGCACAAAACGTAATGTAAGAAATTGCATGGACTCGGCACCCCTTTCGCATATATTTCTAATTTCTTTCAGCCTTATACCTCTCTTGTTGTATCATACCTTATAAAAGGTTCCATTTGATCGGGAAAGCCAAATTGCGCACATCCAATACAGGGAGTATTGTCTTCAATAGGCCAATTTACATATCCATTCCACTGCCTTACAGGACAATCCACCCTTGTAACAGGGCCTCGGCATCCAATTTTAAACATGCAGGTGCTGTCTCCAAGCTTGGTCGCAAATATTCCCTTGTTAAAAAAGGATCTTCTGGAACATAGATCATGAATAAGATTACTGTAAAATAATAGAGGTCTGTCTTTACTGTCCAGCTCTATGTCTCCATATAAAAGAATATGTGCAAGTGTTCCAAAAAACCAATCTGGATGACAGGGACACCCGGGCAGCTTAATCACCTTTCTATTTAAAACACTTTGAACATCTACACATTCCGCTAAATTTGGTCTGGCAGCAGATACACCTCCATGGACAGCACACGCCCCTACTGCTATTACATGGGAGGCCCTCTCCCCAAGCATTTTTACAGCCTTAAGTGCAGTTAATGCTTCTCCCTTATACCTTCCTATAATATTGTATAACCCGCCGTTTTTTGTTGCAACAGCTCCCTCTACAGCAAGTATAAACTCCGTATCTACAGTATCCAGTAATTTCATAACAGCAGCTTCGCCCTCTGCGGTCATTAAACTGTTGTTATAGACAAGATTTGCCATGTCAGTGATTAAATATTTAAAATCTGGATTATTACCATCCAATAGGGATATTATATTTCCCGAGCAGCCTGTAAGCTCAAGCCATACAAGGTTTTTCTTCGACACGTTTCCAGCTTCCAATTCTGCTCTGGCTTTATCAATAAGACTGGACACCGATTTCTTCTTAGCTTCATATCCGTGGCAAAATATTTCTAAGTCATTCATGTTACTACCTTCCCTACCACCTTTAATTTGCTTAATATTGGCGACCCAGAATGGCACGCTGCAAATTCCTTTGTCAAGTCCCTTCCTGCACTCAGCCCAAAATGGGTTGCTGCTGCCCATGTAGCATTATTTGTTACATCGTATATTATTCCATTTACTGCAACATATGCTGGATTGCCGTTCCTTCCATCATACCTTGCTAATTGTTCCAAGGTAAGCATTTCTGGATTGCGTAAATGCTGTAATTGATCACGTTGTAACATTCTGCTTTGATGCTTCAATTCTTTGATTTTTTGTTTCAACCTGCTCCAAATCATGTATCTATAATAGCAGCACGGAGCAGCATATAAATAATCTGCGCATTTATTCATCTCATCTATTATACTGTCAGCTCTGCCGAAAACAGGTGGTTTATGTTCTTGCATATATATCTCTCCCTCTATCATATTTACTATAGTTACATCTATAATATTCCTTTCAGCTATAAGAGTGCTTTTATATAAATGATATTGGCAAAATAGATTAAACCCTGTATCCTTATTCAATAAACATTTGCACCCATTTGTTGTGATACTGGATTTTCAGGTATTTTTTACATTTGTTATATTATACGGAAAATAGTATAATATACAATGAAATACATTATGTAAACAGGAGGATTTAATAAGAATGGCTTCTACAATTTATTACATAGGTGTCTTTCCGTATACAGCAGTAATTGGCATAAAACACCTATCTTTTCTGCACAAAAAAATTTTTTAGGAGGCATAGTAAATGAGTAGGGAAAATACAATAAAGGCATATGTTATGATGATAAACAAGGTCTTTACATGTTTTTTAGCACTTGGAGCTATTCTATCATTTGTACTGGCATTAGCAGCGGTATTTAGTACTTATGTTCCATTTGTTGCGCTTACCATTGGAGCTGCTTTGGCATTTTTATTTATCCTTCGAAAAAGCTCCGAAAAATTAGTTATGTGTATACTTTTAGTTTCTTTGTATATTGCTATAAGCAGTCAAATGATGGACTTGCCAGGACAAGCAGCAGTTATCGGAATAACAACCTTATGTCTAGTTGCTATATTTTTTAATAGATGGGCGGTTCTAATTTATGGCGCGGGTATATGTGGTACAATGGTTTATCTTCTATTGGTTAAACAGGCTATTGAATTAAAGGACTTTTTTATGCCAATAATCTGTATTCCTTATGGTTCCCTCGCTTTGTTTTTCTTAACCAAATGGGGAAATAATCTGATTCAGACCTCTAACAAAAAAGAAAAGCATGCAAACATGCTTTTATCTGAGCGAGAAAAAACTATGGATGTTATTAAATCAAGCTCTATAGCTTTAAACAGTGATATCGACAGCTTTAATAATAATCTTGGTGCAATTAATAATACAAGTAACGCTGTAGTTTCTGCTATTCAACAGATAGCTAAAGGAGTCTTGGATCAAACAGATAGTGTTAATAAAATCAATGAAATGATGAGTAAGGCAGACACAAAAATCTCTGAGATAACTAAGTCCTCCAAACAATTGTCAGATATATCCGTAAAAACCACAAACATCGTTTCTAAAGGTTCTCAAAAAATAAATATAATGGATAAACAGATGTCCATAATAAATACAGCAGCACAAAAATCATTTATGACCGTACAAGAGCTTAATAACAATATGGATGAAGTAAACAATTTTCTTTCAGGCATAACACAGATCGCCGAGCAAACAAACCTATTGGCTCTTAATGCAGCCATAGAAGCAGCTAGGGCAGGGGAGTCAGGCAAAGGCTTCGCAGTAGTTGCCGATGAGGTAAGAAAGCTTGCAGAGCAAAGTGCAAGCACAGTTATGAGAATTAATGAAATTATTAATCAAATAAAAGACAAAACTCAAAATGTCCTAGATGAGGTTCAAAAGGGTAATGAGGCAACACACGAAGGCGAGCTGATTGTTAAACAGGTTAATGAAAGCTTCAAACAGATTCAAACATCCTTTGAAGATATAGATAATTATATATCCGAAGAGTTGAACAAAATAGAAAGTACTGCATCACTGTTCTCACGTATACATGAAGAAACGCTGGGTATTGCAAGCATTTCTCAGGAGCATACAGCTTTAACTGAAGAATTAATGAGTACTTCTGAGGAACAAAATGTAAATATTAATAATCTGTATAATTTAATGCAGGATATTAAAAGCTCCAGTGATAATTTAAAGGATATTATAAAAGAATAAATTTAAAAAAATCTCCTTCCCTGCATAAACAAAATAGCAATGCTATAGAGAAACAACTTCAAAATTAAATTTATCCAGTTGCTTCTCACAAAGAGATTAGCAACTCTTAACGAAAAGTATTTTGAGTTTTAGAGTTGCTAATCTATAGGAAGGAGATTTTTGAATATATATAAATTGTCTGTAAATTTTTTTATCTCTTGTATCTTTTCAGATATAACTCATCTATCCTTAGTCCTGCATAGCCCCCTAGCATCCCCATCAGAATTGCGACTGCCAATATAGTTAAAAGTACTTCAATACTCAGCATTCTGTATAACACATTACCAGTTACATAGCTGGTAATATAAATTGAAGATAATAGGCTTACACCATTATAAATCCCCATAGAAAGCAGCAGCTTCAGCTTTCTCCACAAAGGAAGCAGCATTACACAGTCTGCCGCTAAGCCCGATACTATAATAGTCAATGACATCCACGGGCTGAATATGAGCATGATTCCTGCAAATACTATATTTATAAGTGATAGTGTACCATAGCGTGGGTAGCGTGCAAGGGGCAGCATCATTATAAGAGTCAGATATGGACCCATAATAATAAATTTGCTGCCAGGTATAGGAATAATCCTTGATATAAAGTATAGTATATATCCGCCCACTACCATCAAAACCGAAAACATGGCAAGAGTCGTTACTTTTCTGGTCATAGACTGCTCCTTGATTATTATTTTCCGTTACCTGATCTTTTTACCTTTTCGATAGTTCTTGTTATATATTGATACAGCTTTTCCTCAAATACCTCCGCTGTCGTCTCATGATTTTCAATCATAAAAAGCCCTTTTTCCCAACTGGCTGTAAGAGTGGGGTTCAAAAGCTCCTTGGCTGTAAGACGTACCAGCTCCACAATAGCCTCTCCTTTTGGCTCTGGAGTTACTATCTGAGTCTTTGAATTAATTTTAATATGTCCTATATCTACAAGCTTTTTTATGATTCCGGCTCGGGTGGCAGAAGTGCCTATACCACATGTTTTGAGCTGTTCTCTAAGCTCCTCATTTTCAATGTACTTCCCCGCTTTTTCCATAGTTATGATTAGAGAACCATCAGTGAAACGAGATGGAGGCTTGGTTTCCTTTTCCTCCAAATCAAATTTGTTTACATCACATTTCTCCTTTTTAACAAGCTTCTGGATAGGGGAGTCGGATAATTCTTCTTCCTTTTTTGAAGAGGTTACTTCATATACTTCCTTCCAGCCCTGTACGTTCAGGGTTTTTGAGTTGGTGATGAATATTTCTCCATCTATTGCGGTTTCTACCCTTACAGTATTATACTCCGCCGGAGGGTAAAAAATGGCAAGAAATCGCTTAACAATCAGATTATATATATTTCTTGCTGCTTCATCCAGCTTGGAAAGCTCTGTGGTTATGTAGGTTGGAATTATGGCGTAGTGGTCTGTTACCTTGCTGTCATCCACATAGCGTTTAGTTTTGCTGTTAACGCCCAGATCACCAAACTCTTTAATCCTTAATATAAATTCCTTGAAAGCGGTATTGCTATACAGACCATTAAGTACCTTGGGCAGCTCCGGCAGAACATCAGTAGAAAGCACTCTGCTGTCAGTTCTGGGATAGGATATAAGCTTCTTCTCATAAAGGCTCTGGGCAATCTCCAGGGTTTTATCTACCGGAAGCTTGAATTTCTTATTTGCCTCGGATTGCAGCTCAGCAAGATTAAAAAGCAAAGGAGCTTGTTCCTTCTTTACCTTTACTTCAACCTTTTTTATTGCAGCCTCTTTACCCTCCAGCTTTTTAATGACTTCCTCCGCTTCTTCCTTGGTAATATATTTTTCCTCATTTTCTGCATCATCCACTGAGTTTTTGTCTTCTTTTTTCTTCTGCTGCCATTTTCCTTTATAGCTGATGCCGCTGTCCTTTGACAAAAAGTTAGCTGTAACTCCATAATAAGGCTTGGGCACGAAATTTCTTATTTCCAATTCCCTGTCTACCACCAAGCCCAATACACATGTCATTACTCTTCCAATAGGAATAACAGAAGCTTTTTGTTCCTTTAATAAAGCTGATAATTTACTGCCGTACTGACAGGTAAACAGTCTGCTGAAGTTCATGCCAAAGAGCCAATCCTCTTTTGCTCTGCAATATGCTGCTTGGGAAAGAGAATCATACTCACTGATATTCTTAGCATCCTGTATTCCCTTGTTGATTGCATCCTCTGTCTGCGAGGAAATCCAAACCCTTTTTACAGGCTTATTAGCTCCGCTTTGGTTATAAACCAGACGAAAAATATACTCTCCCTCACGTCCGCTGTCGGTACAAGCATAAATCATATCCACATCTTTTCTGCACATCAGCCCTTTTATTACTTCAAACTGCTTTACTGTTCCTTTATTATCTATTACCACATATTTATATTCTCTTGGAATAATAGGAAGATGCTCCACCTTCCAAGACTTGTATTCTTTATTGTAGGCATCTGGATATGCCATTGTTACAAGGTGACCAAAGCACCAGGTTATTATGGTATTTGCTGTTTCAGCATATCCCCTTCCTCTATCTGCCGGTGAAATCTTTACACCCAGCGCACTGGCAAAGCTGGCAGCAACAGAGGGTTTTTCAGTTATATATAGCTGCTTACTCAAAATCTCACCCTTTATTAATAATTTACATTGTTCAAACACTTTCCTTTGCTTACTTTATCGAACTCACGTTATATAGTATGCTTATATCATAATAACAGAAGGGTGCTTATACATCAATTGATTTTGCTTATTATTTCATTGGTTTTTTGTAAAATCCATTCAACATATACTACAAAAAGCACCTTCTGTCTTGTATAGAGAACCAACTTCATAATTTAATATTTCCAGTTGTTTCTCACAAAGAGCTTAGAGACTTTTAGACGAAAAATATTTTCACCCTTAAAGTCTCTAAGCTATAATAACAGAAAGTGCTTTTTTTATTTAGTTCCTTGTCTTCAGTGCTTGTTACCTAAAGCTTAGCTGCCAATTTATTTAAGCCCTCAACAATTTCTTCATCGGTAAAGCAGTATTTCATAGCTGTAAATTGGCTTCTCAGCTTCTTAACAGCTTCTTTAACATTCTTATTTCTTAGTATGACATCAGCCATAATTTCAGCCAGCTGTTCAAATTCCTTTTTATCGAATCCAAATCTCACCATTTCAGAAACACCCAAACGTAATGCGCCTGATGCAGTAAAGCCTTCTTCTTCTGGTGTAGCTTGATAGTTA
The DNA here is from genome assembly GCA_937930535.1 of uncultured Clostridia bacterium. Classification (GTDB taxonomy): domain Bacteria; phylum Bacillota; class Clostridia; order Lutisporales; family Lutisporaceae; genus CALGKJ01. The sequence continues at coordinate 26,523 of CALGKJ010000050.1, read as the reverse complement.
ACAATGATATTGTTATCTTCAAGTCTGTTGGCTGCCTCTGCGCCTGTGCCATAGCCTACCTTTACAATTACCTGATGGGTTTCTGTATAGGATATGTCTGGATCTCCTGCTACATCCAAGCCCGCTTGCTTTAAGCATTTTGCAAAGTACTTGGCATTTTCAATTATGTTCTTTTGATACTCATCTTTAAAGTGGTTCATCTCATAGGCTGCCATCAGCAGTCCTACCATGGTTCCTAGGTGATGATTGCTGACACTTCCTGGGAAGGCTCTTGTTTCAATGGTTTCCCATAAAGCATATTTGTAATCTTCCTTTTGATAGTTTCCTGCTATTATACCTCTTTGAGTACCGAAGAAGGTTTTGTGAGTAGATCCTGTTACAATTTCAGCTCCTTCTGCAAATGGATTTTGGAAGTAGTCTCCTGCCAATCCAAGAACATGAGCCATATCGTACATAATAACTGTATTGATGTTTTGCTCGTCTACGAACTCTCTGATTTCCTTAACCGGTTCTTTATGCAGCACCATGCTTTTACCAAAGATAATAAGCTCCGGTTTGTATTTGGCAATGATTTTCTTTGTTTCTTCAACATCTATTTTAAAGATGTTATCCTTTAACACCGGAAAATTAACTATAGCTGATTTTTCAGTAATGGGGTCTTTAGCAATATAGTCATGCAAAGCACCCATAGGCTGTGCGCTTAGATGTCCGCCTCGTATAATATGATTGTTCATAACATAGCCTAATCTGCTGGCTTCTTTTTTTCTATTAACTCTGTTTTTGAAGTCCATAATAGCACTAAACACCGCTGTATTAGCCATTTGACCGCTAATAACTCTTGTCTCTACTTCTGTACAGTTGAAGTATTTTTTCAGCTCTTCAACTAATAAGTGCTCTACTTCATCTATAAATTTTGTGCCTTGATAATAAAAAACATCATAATCATAAAAAGACTTGATTTTTTTATGTTCGGCATATCTGAAGGATGGATCCATAATGGACAGCAATCTTACAGCACTAGAATGTGATTGCTCCGATGGTATTAGATTTATGCTTTCCTCTTGACGCCATAAGTGATTATTAAAGCTTTTCTCAATCAGATTTAGTGCTTTGGTTTTATAGTCTGCGGAGGTATCCACCTTACGAGTCTCTGTAAAGTCATGAAGTATAGGTCTGGCAAAGGGTGGTGCATCTCCTCTCAGATGATAAGGCGGTATTACTGCTTTTACCTTGTTTCCACGTATTTCAACCTCTACCTGAGCATCTACCAAAATATCACTGTCTACAAGAGCCAGCCCGATGGATCTCATAGCTTTTTCATCCTTTATGATTGTTTCCAGTCCTTGTCCTTCTGTCTTTAAATAGGGCACCATAGTACCGCTGGTTATATTTCCTACTTCTATGCCGTCCTTAAATACCTTAAAGCCGCTTCTTGCAATCCCTTTGCCGTCTAAGGCAATAGGCTTAACCATTCTAGGAAGGTCTGCTATATTTGAAAAATCCCTTTTTATTATTCTCTGCAAGGCTTCAAACTGTCTGAGTAAGGCTTCTCTGCCTATATAATCCCCCTTTGCCTCAGCAAAGCTTACTGCGAATTTTGCTAAGGGAACTGCAAATATTGGGATCTCTTGTTCATTGACATCCAGCCCCAGCTCATGTCCATATAGGGGCAAGCCAGCTTCCAGCCTTAAGGTGTCTCTTGCTCCAAGCCCCACTGGCATAGCACCATTTTCTATTAAGAGTGTCCAAATACCCGCTGCATCCTCACTCTTAACAAATAACTCAAATCCAATGGGTTCTCCTGTATATCCCGTTTTGGCAATAAGTACCTCTTTGTTGTCTAATTCAATAATATTAAGTGAATTTCTTATAGGTTCAGTCAAGTACGTATCCTTTGATAACTTGCCCAAAATGTTTTTGGACTCTGGTCCTTGTATGGCAATCATAGCAAGAACATCAGATTTGTTGGCTATATGAGCATCAAAGGCTTTTATTTCCTTGGTTAAATGCTCCCAATCCTTATCAGCATTAGCTGCATTTACAACCAATAAATATTCATCTTCATAAAAACGGTAAAGATAAGCATCATCTAATGCACCGCCATTTTCATTTGGAATCATGGTATACTGAGCCTGCTTCACATCCAAAGCCAGTACATTGTTTGTTAAAACATATTGTAAAAACGCTGTTGCATCTTTTCCAGTAATCACAAATCTTCCCATATGAGAAACATCAAATAGTCCTGCTTTTTTTCTGGTACAAAGGTGTTCTTCAACAATACCAGCAGGATAATTTACAGGCATTTCCCATCCGCCAAAGTCTACCATATTGGCCTTTAGCCTTAAATGCTCATGAAAAAGCACCGTTCTTTTTAAAGTATCCATAAGCCCTCCTAGTTTTGAATTTTTTTCACTGGTGCGGCATGTATTGCAACACCTTTCAGCCCCATAACAGCCTCTGAAAAAGCCTCGCTGAGAGTGGGATGGGCATGTATTGTTCCTATGATGTCCTCTGCCTTAAGCTTCATGCCTATGGCAAGTACACCCTCATGTATTAAATCCGATGCGTGGGGTCCCATAATATGTACTCCCATAAGTATATCATTTTCGTCAGATATTACCTTTAAAAACCCCTCCCCTTCTCCTAGGGTCAGAGCTTTTCCGTTAGCTCCAAACATAAATTTTCCGATTTTATAGTTAAGCCCCTTTGCTCGGGCTTCGTCTTCCGTTATACCAACTGCTGCAATTTCTGGAAAGGTAAATACACAGCTTGGCACTACCATTGCATCATGTTTGGCTTCAACTCCCATAATATGCTCTACAGCGGTAATCCCTTGATGTGATGCTGTATGTGCCAGCATCATTCCTCCTGTAACATCGCCGATGGCATAAATATGCGGCACATTGGTTTGTCCATAAGCATTTGCTTTAATGCCTTTTTTATCATAAGCTATATTAGCATTTTCAAGCATCAGATTATCAACTACAGGCTGTCTGCCGGCAGCCATAAGTACTTCATCAGCCTGTATCTGAATATCTCCTTTTTTTGTTGAAACAGTCAGTACTAATCCTTCCTGCTTCTCAATTTTCATAACCCTTGAAGCAGTCAATATCTCAATACCCTTTTTCTTCATCATAGGTGTCAATCTCTTACTAATATCAGTATCCATCTGAGCTAAAACATTGGGTAAAAATTCAATTACCGTTACTTGACTTCCAAAAGCATTAAATATTGCGGCAAACTCCATACCAATTACTCCGCCGCCTATAATTGCAAGCCTTTGAGGAATGTGATCTAGAGCTAATAAATCAGTACTGTCCAAAACACCAGGTAATTCAACACCTTCAATCGGAAGAACTGCTGGCTTGGAGCCTGTTGCAATAATAATATTTGCGGCAGAAACACAAGCAGTCTCCCCATCTGCTTTTGTGACAAGAATACTGTTAACATCCTTCAGCTTTGCTTCTCCCTCAACAACCGTAATGTTGTTAGCCTTCATTAGCTGAACAATACCGACAACCAACTGGCTGACAATCTTATCCTTTCGAGATTGTACCTGCTCCCAGTTGATGGTGATTTTCTCGCTGACAATACCAAATTCCTCACTGTTTTTTGCTAAGTGGCAGACCTCAGCACTTCGGTACAAGGCTTTTGTAGGAATACATCCCCAGTTCAGACAGGTACCGCCCATTTTTTGACGTTCAACAACACAAATTTTTAAACCTAGCTGTGCTGCTCGAATGGCCGCAACATATCCCCCGGGTCCGCCGCCGATGACAATCAAATCAAAATCATGTTTTTCCATTATTTTATTCCTGCCCCTTCCATTTAAGTACAGGCGTTCTGGCAGCTTTTACTTCATCCAGCCTTGTAACTACTGTGGTTGACGGTGAAGCTTTAAGCACCTCCGGCTTGGATTTTGCTTCTTCTGCAATTTGAAGCATAGTTTCTGCAAAGCTGTCTAGAGTTTCTAAGCTTTCTGTCTCAGTAGGTTCAATCATCAGTGCATTTTCAACTATCAAAGGGAAATATATTGTAGGAGGATGATAGCCTAAGTCCAATAGTCTCTTGGCAACATCCAAGGTGGATACATGGGGTGCATTTTTCCCAAGTCCAGCCAATACAAACTCATGCATACATATACGATCAAAAGGCAGATCATAATGTGATTTTAGCTTTTCCTTTAAATAATTTGCGTTTAGTACTGCATTCAGTGCAGCTTCCTTTAAGCCCGCCGCTCCCATGGTCTTAATATAGCAGTATGCTCTGACCAATATTCCAAAGCTTCCGTAAAAGCTTCTCAGCTTGCCAATGGACAAGAAATTATCAGTTTTCAGGTAATAAGCATCCTTTTGTTTTTCAACTGTAGGCTGCGGCAGAAAATCTACCAGCCGCTGTACTACTCCGACTGGACCTGAGCCTGGTCCGCCTCCGCCATGAGGTGTGGAAAAGGTTTTATGCAGATTAAGGTGAACAACATCAAAGCCCATATCTCCCGGGCGGGTAATTCCCATAATTGCATTCATGTTGGCACCATCATAATACAGCAAACCGCCAGCTTCATGAACCAAGCTTGCTATTTCTTGAATATTGCTTTCAAATAAGCCTAGTGTATTAGGATTAGTAAGCATCAAGCCTGCTACTTCATCATTTAGTACATTTTTTAAGGCTTCTATATCAACTGTGCCATCTGGTGCAGATTTTATTTCAATAACCTCAAAGCCTGCTTCTGCTGCACTTGCTGGGTTAGTACCATGGGAAGAATCTGGAACAATGATTTTGTTACGCTTCATATCACCACGATTTTCGTGATATGCCTTAAAAATCATCAGTCCTGCCAGTTCACCGTGAGCACCAGCCGCTGGCTGAAGACTGAATTTTGCCATACCTGTAATCTCTGATAACATGCAATCCAGCTCATACATCAGTTGCAACGCCCCTTGAACAGTAGACTCAGGCTGATAAGGATGTAAATCACTAAATCCAGTCATAGCAGCAACATCTTCATTTATCTTTGGATTATATTTCATAGTGCAGGAGCCTAATGGGTAAAAGCCTCCGTCTAAGCCATAGTTTTTCATAGACAATTGAGTATAATGCCGAACTACCTCCGGCTCGCTTACTTGAGGTAAAACCAGCTCACTTTCACGCAGTAAATGCTTAGGAATAATATTTTCTATATTTTCTTTTGCGACATCACAGGGAGGTAAATTATATGCCTGCCTTTGATCTGAGGAAAGCTCAAAGATCAATTTATCATATTTTCTCATTTATTTACCCTCCTTTGCTAATATAGAAACAAGAGTATCTATTTCTTCCTTAGTTCGTTTTTCTGTCACGCATATGAGCATAACATTTTCATCTTCTGAATAAGCACTGCCTAATACATCACTTTCTAAGACATAGCCTCCCAATATACCTTTTTCTAACAGCTTTTCATTAACAGCTTTTGCGTCTTTATTTAGCTTAACAGCAAATTCGTTAAAGAATGGCTTATCAAATAAAGGTTGTATGCCAGCTTTTTTCAGCTCTGCCAGTGCATAGTGAGATTTATTCATACTCTGCTGTGCAGCTTCTACTAATCCTTTTTTACCCATAATTGACATATAGATAGTAGCTGCTAAGGCATTAAGTGCTTGATTGGAGCAGATATTGGATGTAGCCTTTTCCCTGCGTATATGCTGTTCTCTGGCTTGCAGAGTAAGAACAAAGGCTCTTCGCCCTTCTGTGTCTGTGGTCTCTCCCACAATGCGTCCCGGCAATTTTCTTAAGAGCTTGTTGGTGGCTGCCATAAAACCAAGATATGGTCCGCCAAAGCTTAAGCTGATTCCAAGAGATTGACCTTCTCCTACTACGATATCTGCTTTCTGCTCTCCCGGGCTTTTGATTAATGCTAAAGCCAATGGATCAGAAACATTTACAATCATCATAGCCTTTTTTTCATGAATCAGCTTTTCCATAGGCTCTAAGTCTTCAATAACTCCAAAAAAGTTTGGATTTTGCAAAATAACACCGGCTGTTTTGTCTGACAATGCGGCTCCCAGCCGTTCAAGGTCTGTAACTCCATCCTTTATATCTATTTCTAATAACTCAATATTGTTAAAACGAGTATAGGTTGACAATACCGCTCTGACCTCTGGATGTACTGCCTTAGAAACTATAATCTGCTTGCGTTTTGTGTTTTCTGCTGCCACCAATGCCGCTTCGGCACAAGCAGACGCTCCATCATACATGGAGGCATTTGCTACGTCCATTCCAGTCAGATTGGCAATCATGGTTTGAAACTCGAAAATAGCTTGTAAAGTACCTTGACTTATTTCAGGCTGATAGGGAGTATAAGCTGTATAAAATTCTGATCTAAAGATTAAGTGCTTTATTACAGAGGGTATATATCGGTCATAGGAACCAGCACCAAGAAAACAGGTCAAGTCGGCTGTGCCTTTGTTTTTATCAGTTAAAAGCTTAATATGACGTCCTAATTCTAATTCTGATTGTCCTGATTCCAGTTTCAGCTCTGTTTTCAACCTAATTCCCTCTGGTATATGCTCAAAAAGCTCCTCAATTGCATTTAAACCCATTGTTTCCAGCATATGCTGCTGGTTTTCCTTGGTATTAGGTATGTAGACGTTCATTTTATTCCACCTCGCTGCATAATTCCTTATAAGCTGATGCACTCAGCAATTGCTCTAATTCTTTGGTATTACTCATTTCTACGCAAACCATCCAAGTTCCGAACGGGTCATCATTCACCAAGGCTGGATTATCAGCAAGGTCTTCATTGGTTCTAGTGACCGTTCCAGATACTGGTATATACATGTCAGATGCTGCTTTAACTGACTCTACCGTCCCAAAGGTTTCTTCCTGATTTAACACTGTTCCGATTTCTGATAATTCCACATAAACTATATCACCCAGTGCCTGCTGTGCATAATCTGTGATACCTATATAGGCTTCTGCGCCTTCAACCCTAACCCATTCGTGATCCCTTGTGTAATATAAACCTTCAATAATTTGCATTTTGTTTTCCTCCATTCATTTTTAATTTGGATAAAATAAAAAAATGCAAAGCTAACATAAGCCTTGCATTCTCTGTTTTCTTTACCTGAGAGTATCACTGCATTATTATGCGGTTTTCCCGCATTGTTATGCCGCTTTCTCCTTCGGTGCCTTTCGGTCTTTTCAGAGTTCCATCAGACAACGATACTTTTGCCTGAAAGTTTCTGTAAACGTCTTGGCAAACGCTACATTTCTTCTTCGGCCATCATAAATTGATGTCTCCCATTGTCATCATCTGGTAATATATTCTTTAATTTTATATTAGCACCCGACAAAAGTTACTGTCAACCATTTTTTATATACAAGTATTATATAAATCACACTAAGTCATTTCCATACATATTTTTCAAACTACACAAAATATCCTATGACTTTATCAATGCAAATATTACAAATCCTACATTCTCTATTTAATAAAAATATAATCTTCCTCCAATCAATAGCTTTTATAGCATTCCAAATATCTGTTCTATTGATTAACCTTGTAGAAATCCCTCCGATACTCTATAATTTGACATATAAATATAAACCTTTTAGGGAGATTTTAATTATGCTATATATAAAAAATGATAATACAAACCCATATTTTAACCATGCTGCCGAAGAGTATTTCATGAAGAATTTTAATGATGAATGTTTTATACTCTGGAGAAATGAACCCTGCGTATTAATAGGAAAAAACCAGAACGCTTTGTCAGAAATAGATTTTAACTATGTTAAAGAAAACAATATTACAATAGTACGAAGGCTGTCGGGGGGAGGGGCGGTATTTAACGATCTTGGAAATATTAATTTTACATTTATTACTAATAAGGATAAAAATGACACAATAAATTTTAAAAAATTTACTCAACCCATAATAAATGCACTTAGAGATTTATCTGTGGAGGCAGATTTTTCAGGCAGAAACGATATAACTATAGAAGGCAAAAAGTTTTCTGGAAATGCACAGTACTATAATGCAAATCGTGTACTTCACCATGGAACGCTGCTTTTTTCCGGCAATTTAACTGATTTATCATTAGCACTTAAATCAAACCCTTTGAAATTTGAGGATAAGAGTGTTAAATCAGTTGCAAATAGAGTAACCAACATAAGTCAGCATTTGCAAACACCTATGTCGGTATTGGATTTTAGAGACTACCTGACAAGCCACGTAATGAAAGCTAATAATATATCAAAGGTATATGAATTTACAAAAGAGGATCTTGAAGAAATAGATAAAATTGTAAAAGAGAAGTTTTCAACCTGGGAATGGAATTTTGGCAGCTCTCCAAAATACAGCTTAACTATCGAAAAGCGTTTTGCTGGAGGTACTGTGGAGTTTAACTTGGAAGTAAATAAAGGGATTATTCAAGATATCCGTATATATGGCGATTTTTTTGGTGAAGGAGATATAAAGGATATTGAAAATGCGCTGAGAGGTATACGCCACTCCGAAGACTGTGTAAGAAATGCACTTGAAGCTTATGATATAGGAAAATACCTAGCTAACATCACTATGGATGATATAATATCAAGTTTATTTTGATTAGGGATTGGAGTTGTCAATATGCATCAAAAAAAGCCTGACTGGCTTAAAGTGAAAATACAAGGCGGTCAAGTCTCAGAAGAGGTAAAAAGTATTCTTAAGAGCTTGTCTCTAAATACAGTATGCAAGGAAGCTAATTGCCCAAACCAGATGGAATGCTTTAACCGCCATACTGCAACCTTTATGATTCTTGGCAATATTTGTACAAGAAATTGCACCTTCTGTAATGTAACCAAAGGCAGTCCCCAAGCTGTGGATATGACCGAACCCTCAAATGTAGCAAAAGCGGTTAGTGAGCTGAAGCTTAAACATGCTGTTATTACTTCCGTTACAAGAGATGATCTTGCCGATGGAGGCGCAAGTCATTTTGCAGAGGTGGTAAAAGCAATAAGGAGTCAGAAGCCTGATACAACTATTGAGCTGCTGATACCTGATTTAAAGGGAGAAATTACTGCCCTATCAACCATAGTAAATTCTAATCCTGATATAATCAACCATAATATAGAAACAGTACCATCACTTTATCCAAAGGTAAGACCTGCTGCAATATATAAACGTTCACTAGATCTGTTGTATAATGTAAAGTCAATGAGCAGTACAATACTGACCAAATCGGGTATTATGCTGGGGCTTGGCGAGGTTCAGGATGAAGTAGTTGAGACAATGAAGGATTTAAGGCAGGCAGGCTGCGACATTTTGACTTTGGGACAATATCTTGCTCCATCCAAGGAGCATCACCCCATTATAGAGTATGTACATCCTGATTTATTTAAGAAATATCGGGATATAGGTATGGATATGGGCTTTAAAAGCATAGCATCAGCTCCACTGGTAAGAAGCTCCTACCATGCCGAGGAGGCATTAAAGTAGTTTTGCGGTTTTAACTTGCAAAGTGTCCGCCCATATAAACGCCCCTTCTGTATTTATGTTTACGGAAGGGGCTTTCTATTGACAATGTCTGCATTAACGTGAGTTCTATAAAGAAAGTATAAAACTATTCGCTTATACCAGCTTCTTCATCCTGCACTTCTTCAAAATCCCATGAAGCGGTTAGGTTTACCATGTATTTTTTCTTTAGCTTTTTACAGCCTATTACTGCTTTAATAACGATTGAGCCGTCAGCACTGTCAGGTGTGTTTTTGTAAAGCAGGTTGGATATTTCTATACTGTAATTATTATCATCCGTTGTTATGGGAGGCAGATTGGATATCTCACTATTACGGTGAAGCTTGTTCTTCTCAGATATTTTAGGCTTTTTAAAACCAGCCTTTACAGGCAGCATATACATAGCTTTACTATCTTCTCCAGCATCTGCCTGGTTATCCTGTTCAAAAAAATTTACTCCTATTATTCCGCTGTCAGCATCCCCGATTGTATAATTTAAGGACGCTGCTGTATTTGGAATAGTACAATTATATTTTTTCTTGTGCTCACATTTTGAGCAAGGAAATGGTAACATAATAAAACTCCCCCTTCAGAAATTAGTGTTTAATACAAATTATACTTTATTATAAAAAATTTACAATCAATATTTATAAAAGCATTAGCTCCTTAAAGGTCTTTAAATAGCTTCTGCTTACAGGTATTTCCTCTTTTATTCCCTCAATTTTCAATACATAAGTATAATTAAAGTGTGGAATTGCCTGCTTTACTTTATCCAAATTTACAAGATGGTTCTTATGGCATCTGAAAAACCGCTGTTCCTTAAGCCTATCCTCCCAAAAGCTTAAGGACTCTCTGCTTTCATATATGCCCTGCTTTGAAAATACATCTACTGCTCCATTCTTTACCGTAAAGAAAAGTATATCGCAAGGATTTATAAAATGAATGCTGTTGTCCTTCCATGCGTGTACTTTCTTTATACTTTGCTTTAATACCTGCAGTTGTATAAAGTTCTTAATGCTGTCATAGCTTTGCTCAGCCTTTTCGTTTCTTTTCTCTTGAAGCTTTCTCACGGTCAATTCCAGTCTTTCCTTGTCAAAGGGCTTTAGTACATAATCAACGGCATTTATCTCGAAAGCTTTTACAGCATACTCGTTATATGCCGTAGCAAATACGATGTCCAGCTTGTTTGACAGCTTTAATATCTCACGAGCCAAGCTAAAGCCGTCAATTTCCCGCATTTCTATATCAAGAAAGACCGCATCCAACTGATTATCCTCCTTTATCCTATCCAGAGCTTTTGCTGGTTCACTATATTTGCCTGCTATATTTATATTCCCTATCTGGCTCAGCCTGTGAGCAAGCTGTTCCAGTGCTGGTATCTCATCATCAACTAAAATTACGTTTATCATAATTTTCCCCTCCTGCCAAGGATATCCTCATTGTCATTACAGTACCCCTGCCATTCTCACTTTTTATTTCAAGCTCCTGCCCATAAATCTTCTTAAGACGATTATTTACATTTAATAGGCCTACACCAGCATGTACTGAATCATTTAGTATATTCTCTTTCTTATGTTCTGGTATACCTATTCCATCATCCTCAACACTTATAACCAAAAAATCATTGCTTATTCTGGCAGAAATTTTAATAGTACCTCCCTCTTTTTTAGGAAACAGACCATGCTTTACAGCATTTTCCACAATAGGCTGTAGTATAAAGGAAGGTACCTTGCAGTTAAGATCATCCTCAATATTATAAATCACCTTTAACAGTTCTCCAAAGCGAGCCTGCTCTATATGCAAATAGGATTTTATATTTTTAAGCTCCTCCTCAAAGGGTACTAGCTCGTCGGTATTTTTAAAATTGAAGCCGCTTCTTAAAAAATTCCCCAGCTCCATAAGCAGCTCCTCAGCCTTACTGGGATTAGTTCTGCAAAGATACATTACTGTATTTAGGGTATTATATAGGAAATGAGGCTTTATCTGAGCCTGTAAAGCCTTAAGCTCTGCCTTCCGCAGCATTTTCTCCCGCTCACCGGATTTCTTTAAGTCAAGCAGCATATTAACACGAGCAAGAAGCTCTCTTTTATCAAAGGGCTTGGATAAATAATCATTAGCACCAGCTTCAAAGCCGGCAATAATATCCTCCTTCTGATTTTTAGCGGTCAGCATCAGCACAGGCAGTTCAATGAGGGAGTATCTTTCCCTTAATATACGACAAAGCTGGCAGCCGGATATTCTAGGCATCATAATATCTAGTATTATTAGATCAAAGCCTTCACTATTTTCCTCAATCAGCTTTAGAGCCTCCTCGCCATTGTATGCAATATACACAGAATAACTCTGCAAGGAGAGATAATTTACTATAACCTGTAGATTTACAAGCTCATCATCAACTACCAATATACTGCCTTGGTCACTTGCAGCAACCTTATTTTCCAGCCTTTCGGGCTGGGTTGCAAGCTTTTCTGGCAGACCTCTTATTTCTGAAGCCGCTCCTTTTTTATAATCTATTGTGCCGCTGCTGATAGACAAAGCAAAAGTAAACCTAGATCCCTTACCCATAGCAGACTCAACAGATATATTGCCCCCATGCAGTTCAACCAGCTGTTTTGTTATATTAAGCCCCAGCCCTACTCCGCTGTGCTGTCTTGAGTCAGAGCCGTCCAACTGTTCAAAGGACATGAATATATCCTCGTACTTGTCCTGAGGTATACCTATACCAGTATCATTTACGGTAACCTCAACAAAGCCATCCTTTACTGCTGCCGAAATCTCGACATACCCCTTTTCAGTAAATTTAATTGCGTTTCCTATAAGATTATAAAGTATCTGCTGTACCCTGTTTTCATCTGCATCAACCAAGGGAAGCCGTCCTGTTAAGCTGTTTATCAGGCTTAAGTCCTTAGCCTGAGCAAGGGGCTTTAAAAGTGCAAGTACAATTTCTACTGTCGTTCCTAAATCCACTGCTTTTTTTTGCAGCACTATCTCCTTATGCTTTAGCTTGGAAAAGTCCAGAATGTCATTAACAAGATTAGTCATACGCCTTCCGCTTAAGGCAATCATAGAAAGATTGTAAGTCAGCTGTTTGTCCACTTTGCCCGCAGCTCCCTCCAGCAGAGACTCTGCAATACCCACAATACCGTTCAAGGGAGTTCGAAGCTCATGGGAGGTGTTTGCCAAAAACTCATCCTTAAGCTTGTCCAGAGAAAGCAGCTGCTCTGATAAGGTCTCTATAGTCGAAAAGGACTTTGAGAATCTCCAGGACAGCATAAGGGAATGTGCTAATGGGAAAGCAAAGGTTCCAAAGGGCAAAATCAGCGGAGTATGTATAACCCCCATATGACTTAGCATGTCATTTGCAGCCGCAGCGATGAAAATTATTATAAATACAGCCATGAAGTTGACTCCATCACGCTTCCTTAGTACCGCTGATATTATTATATACAAAATTCCCAAGCCTACAACCGCAGCAAAAATTTCAAAGGGCATAAGAAATTTATTGCTTATACTGTCAGAGGTTAATAGTGCAACAGCCGAAAACATAAGTCCTATGATTTTAGAGAAGCTTACAAACCATTTGGGAGTTTCTAGGGGATATAGAGCTTCTAAGGACATAATAAATATGATAAGTCCCAAAGTCATTGTAAGAAAAGATAATTTGAGAAATATCTCTATACTTAGATTTGGCAGCAGTGAATATAAAACCATCTCACCCATTACCATTGTTCTTAATGCAATTATCAGACAAAGCATTCCAAAATACAGAGAGGCTTTATCCTTTCTGCTAAGCAAAAACACACTTAGAAGATATATTCCCATAATAGTCAGACTTCCTACAAGGAACATTTCGGTATCTCTTTTTCTGCTGGACAGTGTATTAATCTGCTTTTCCGTCCCCATAAGCACACCTCTGACAAAACCGCTTCTGTCATAGCCAAAGCTGGAAATCTGTACAACTACCTCACAGATATTTTCATTTGTAGTAAAGGAAATAATATCTGGTGCCCATCTTGGAACGCTTTCCCTTTTACTTTTTCCTACAACACCTCTTTCACATAACAGCTTATTATTAACCCAAAGCTTAAAAGCTGAAAACATATATCTGGTTTTTAGTGTATAAATGTTGTTTTGAGAATTAGTCTTTATTATCAGCCTATAGGTTGCATATCCATCTCGTGGCAGCTTTGTTCCATTTATCGTATATCCATTCCATACACTTGGAACCTGGATAAATCCTGTTTTTGCAGACTTAATAGGGTTTTGAAAATCTTCGGGACTCAAAAGAGCATCCCAGTAAAACTCCCACTGACCGTTCAGACTGACAACCCCATGCTTTTCAAAGTCCCATTCTGTTAAATCTAAAATACCATTTACTGCCTGTGGTACTACTTTTTTATTTTCCACAGCCTGTTTACCGCTTATTAAAAGCAATATTACAGACATAATCGTAATAACAAGTATTGCTATCCTTCTCTTGTGTATAAATGATATTTTTTCTGTCAAAAGCCTGTACATATACCTAAGCCTACTTTCCTTATATATTAACGCTTACGAAAATTGAAGCTGATTTTCATAAATTTTATAATACTATACAATTTATTGACATTATGTAATTGTTTTTTAATATTTTAATATCGTGACTTTAAAGTAATATTAATCAATATATAGATGATTATAGCATTCTTTTAATGTTGTTGTCTAAAACTTTGATAACACAAAAAGAGACCTGATGAAACTCATATCTTGATTTTGAATTTCACCAGATCTCTATAGCCTTTTGTGTCATCTCTTACTTCCTTTGAAAAGAAGTGACTTCCTCCTCCATGAACTACATCAATCCCATTATATACCTGCTACTCGCTTATAGCATCATAATTATTCCTATCTGGAAAATGAGCTGTAAAATCTGCTGGTGTTGCATGCATAACCTCGGATGTTGATACTATTCCAACTGTTTTTCCCTATCACCTAATATCTGAGATATTTTACTGTTAATATTTTGCACAACATTTCCAATCAACTGCTTGTACTTTTCATTGAAACATTCCATTTTTTCATGTTTAAACAAGCTAATATTGTATTCTAGATTGCAAATTGCTCCTCTGTCTTTTAAATATATATCAATTTTCAAATCTAAATTTGAGGAGTTTTTTCTTATATCAACTCCACTAAAGTTTATTCCATCTATATTCAAATCAATTGTTTGGCCAATCTCACTATGAAAGTTTAACATAGTGAATTTTTCATTGTTAATAATTGGTTGATGTATTAATCTATCAAATGGATAGTCTTGATTATCATATGCCTCTACCAATATGCTGTGAACATAACATATAAACTCTAACAACGTTTTGTGACCTTCAACTTTTATTCGTATAGGGATACTATACGTAAAATCACCAATTATGCTTTCTAAATCAGGATGGTTTCTACCTGCTACAACTGTTCCTATAACAATGTCATCTTGTCCAGTATACTTGTTCAATAAAAGTGCATACATTGAAAAGAATACAGTGTTTATAGTAATATCATGTTTCATTATAAATGTATTGATGTTTTCAATTGTTTTATCTGATATATAACATGTTAATGTATTAGTTTCAAAAGAAGGTGTTTCAGATACTACAAAATCTACTGGCATATTCAAGTTAGCAATAGGTTCTCTGAAAACATTCGACCAATACTGGCTCTGCTTATCTATATCGTTGGAGTTATAACGCTTGTTCTGCCACTCAGCAAAATCCAAAAATCCAACCTTTATTCCAGGCAATATCTCCCCTTTGTAAAGTTTGAATATTTCTTTTCGAAATATAACTTCAGAAGTCCCATCTGAAATTATATGATGCATATCATATATAAGTAGATGCTTTTGTGGAGAAAGCCTAACAAGACCGACTCTAAACAAAGGTGCTTTTGTTAAATCAAATTCTCTAATAAACTTATTTCTTATATTTTCTATTTCAGTTTCGTAAGCTTCTATATATTCCATATTCAAATCCACTTCTTCGTGTAATATTTGAACAGGTTCTCCATTTTCAATTTTAAACGAAAGTCTAAAGGAATCATATCTTTTTACCAATTTTATAAACGCACTTTCAAGACGTTTTCTATCAATTACTCCTTCTAATATTACTGCCCCCGGTGTATTGAAAGAAACACCACTATCACATACATTATTCAATCTAAATATCCTTTTCTGGGCAGAGGTTAATGGGTAATGCTTTTTATTGCTTGCAACAGGTATTGATGAATAGTTTTTCTTTTCTGCTATACTTATACAATCAGCCATTTCCTTCAACCCAGGTTTGCTGAATATATCTTTTAGAAGTAACTCAACATTAAATTCCTTATATATCCTTGACGCAAGCATAGTAGCTTTCAAGGAATGCCCTCCAAGGTTAAAGAAATTATCATTTACCCCCACTCTTTCTATATTAAGTAGATTTTTCCATAATTCTGCTAATCTTTCTTCAATATCGTTTTCAGGAGCCTTATATTCAATATCTATATTAGCAGTACCTTCAGGTTTTATCAGTAGTTTTCTATCTATTTTTCCATTAGGTGTCTGTGGCAATTGCTCCATATGGATAAAGTATAATGGAACCATATAATCAGGAAGTTCATCTTTTAGTATATTCTTCAGCTTACTAGCTTCCATTTCTATGCTATCTTTTGTTTCATAGTATGCTACAAGATAGTTTTCATTATCTTCATCCTTAAATGCGGCTGCTACACTTTTCTTCACTCCATTAATTTGATCTAATACTGCTTCAATTTCTCCAAGTTCTACTCTATACCCTCGTATCTTAACTTGAAAATCCTTTCTTCCTATATACTCAATACATCCGTCAGGCATAAGTCTCCCAATATCTCCGCTTCTATACACACGTCCTTGTCCTGTTATGGGGTTTTTTCCAAATACTTCTTGTGTCTTTTCCCTCATTCTCCAATATCCGTCAGATAGATAATTACTCTCAAATACCAACTCCCCATATTCATATACGCCAGCTTCTTCTCCATCTTCATTAAGTATATATATATTCACACTTTCAATTGGATAACCTACTGGTACTGTAGTGCTTGCTATCTTTGTATCTCTATTAATCAAATTACTTGAAGCTAGTATTATTTCTGAAGATCCAAATAAATTAACAAGTATACATTCTTCATTAAAATGTTTTTTATATATTTCTACATCTTTTTTACTTACAGCTTCTCCACCAAGAACTATTAATCTTATGTTAGGAAGTACTTCAGCCTCTTCCAAAACATCCATACAATACCTATATAATGTCGGTATTGAGTGATAGATAGTTATCTCTTCCTCTTTAAGCCATTGAGCAAGTCCGTCTATACCTCCATTACCCTTTATATCATAGATATGTAATTGTGCTCCATTTAAAATTGCACTAAAAGTATCTATAGCACTTACAGTATGACTATAAGATGTTAAAAGTGCCAATCTATCTGCATCGTTTATATGTAGTTGATTAGTATACTTAGCTATAAAGTTCATTATATTGCTATGGCTCTGAACAACTCCCTTTGGCTTGCCCATAGAACCTGATGTGTATAATATATATGCTGGCTGCTGAGGATCTATTTCAACATCGAGTACTTCCGAGAATCTACTTTCTATAGTATCAATATTTATTATATCTGTTTTATTATCAAAGAGCTCCTTAGCTAAATCAATATTATTATTATTCGTAATTATAATTTCTGCTTCTGAATTGTTAATTATATAATTTAATCTTTCTATAGGATAAGTGGCATCTAATGGTACGTATATACCACCAGTTTTTAATACCCCAATGGTACTAGCAATCATATCTACACCATGTTCAAACAGCATTGCCACTGTCTTACCTAAGTGATTCCTTGTATTTCCTTTTTGCTTATATGCACTCAATATAGAATTGGCTATATAACCAGCTTTTTTATTTAATTCGTCATAGGTTAATATGCTCTTCCCTGATTTTACCGCAATGCTATCTCGGTTTTTTTCTACCTGCTCCTCAAAACGTTTTATTACCGATTTGTTTAACTCCATTTCACTAAAGTTTTCGTATTTGCATTTTGGTTCTATCATATTGTTTTGTACATTAATACATCTAGCACTGAATATTATATAATCCTTTAATTTCATATTAGGATTTAATACCAGTTGATTAATTAATCTTATATACTCCTCCATAAGATACTTGATAGTTTGTTCTCTGAATAAACTTATACGATATTCAATCTTAAAGTTTATACGATTGTGTACTTCTTTAGCTATCAATGACATATCAAACTTTGATATTGTGCTTTCATACTCATAGGGCTTAAATACTAGTCCTTCTATTTCTAGCTCAGTAGTCTCCATGTTTTGTAGTGAGAACATTACATCAAACAATGGATTTCTACTCATATCCCTTTCTAAATCTAGCTTTTCTAATAGTTCTTCAAATTGATAGTCTTGATTTTCATATGCCAGTAATGCACCTTCTTTTACTGTCTGTAGGAACTCTACAAAGGACATTTCTCCTTTAGGTTGATTACGCATTGCTAGAGTATTAACAAACATCCCTATTATTCCTTGTAGGTCTGCATGTCCTCTTCCTGCTATTGGTGAACCTACTATTATATCTTCTTGCCCTGTGCATTTTGACAACAACACATTATATACACCTAGTAGCAATATATACATTGTTGTCTCTGTTTCTCTTGATAACTGTCTCAGTTTTTCTGTTAGGCTTTCGTTTATATCAAACTCTATATTAGTACCTTCAAAGCTCTGTACTGATGGTCTTACATAATCTAGTGGCATATTAAGTACTGGCAACTCGCCTTTAAAGGTATCTAACCAATACTGTTCTTGCTTTTTGATTTCTACTCCACTTAATAGCTTGTTCTGCCATTCTGCAAAATCTTTATATTGTATTTTTAGTGCAAGTACTTCTGCTCCTTTATAAAGTTGTACAAATTCTCTTATAAATAAGCTCATGGATGTTCCATCTGATATGATATGGTGCATGTCAAACATCATAAAATGTTTGTTTTCTTCTATTCTTGCAAGTCTTACTCTCATTAATGGTGCTTGACTTAAATCAAATGGTTTTACAAAGTCTTTTGCTATTTCTTCTACATCCGCTTTATTTGTTTCAATATACTCTACCTCAAACTTAACTTTATCATTTATCTTTTGTACTGGTTCACCTTCTAGTATTTCAAATGATGTACGCAGTGACTCATGTCTTTGAATAATTCTTGCTAATACCATTTCAACCCTATCTTTATCAAGCTTTCCTTCCACAGTCATTAATGCTGGCATATTATAGCTTATACCTGTTCTTTCAAGCTGGTCTAGTATATATAGTCTTTTTTGTGCTGAGGATAGTGGATAGTATTCTTTTACGTCATTAATCAACGACAACTTTACTGGTACTATTGAAGAATATATGCTTTCTTTGGAATTATTTATATATTCAGCAAGCTCTTTTATTATAGGGCGTTTGAATACTTCCTTTAATGATATTTCTGTATTTAATTCTTTATATATCTTTGATACAAGTACAGTCCCTTTTAATGAGTGTCCACCAAGTTCAAAGAAGTTATCATTTATACCTACTCTTTCTACTCCAAGTACTTCCTGCCATATTTCTACCAGTTTTTCTTCTATTTCGTTTGTTGGTGCTTCATATTCCGTTCCCATTAAGATACTACCATCTGGCTCTGGTAGTGCATTTTTATCTATTTTTCCATTTGGTGTTAATGGAATACTATCTAGTTGTATAAAGTATGATGGTATCATATATTCAGGTAAATCTTTAGATAGATATTCTCTAAACTCTTGTACTGTTATTGTTTGTTCAGATACATAATATGCACAGATATAATTATTACTATTTGAATCGTCTCTTACCAGTGTAACTGTTTCTTTGACACCATTTATTTTTAAAAGCTTTGATTCTATTTCACCCAATTCTATTCTATAGCCTCGGATTTTTGCTTGGTAATCTTTTCTTCCTAAAAACACTACCCTGCCATCAGGCAACCATTTTCCTAAGTCACCTGTTTTGTAAATTCGTTCATCCACTTTAAACGGATTAACTATAAATTTCTCTGAAGTTAGCTCTGGTCTGTTTACATAACCTTTTGCTAATCTTTCTCCTCCTATACAAATTTCTCCTAGTATTCCTATGGGCTTGATATTATTATTTTTATCCAATATATAAATAGACGTATTTGATACAGGTTTTCCTATAGTTATAGCGTCTTCCGTGTTAATATTTCTTTGACAAGTTGCTACAACCGTTCCCTCTGTAGGTCCATATTCATTTACTATTTCAATGTTATGATTTTTCTCCTTATTTAAAGCTATAATATCTGATGTTATTTTTTCTCCTCCAAGGGTTACTATTCTAAGATCCTTTAACTCTTTTGTATAACAACATTCTAATATTGCTTTATATAATACTGGTACACTAATAAAGTGTGTTACTTTTTCCAATACAACATGTTTTTTTATCTCTAAAGGATCCTTCGCTTGCTCCTCATTCAACAATACTACTTTTGCCCCTGATACTATAGGTGTATAAAAGCTAGTAACAAAACCATCAAAGGAATATGAGAATAATTGCAATACTTTGTCTCTTTCTCCTATTCCATACTCATTTTTTCTCCACTGTATAGTCTGCGACATGCTTCCGTGGTTAATCATTACACCTTTAGGATTACCAGTTGTTCCTGATGTATATATGATATATGCTAAGTCTTCAGCTTTGCTTGTATTTTCTACATTACTTGTTTCAATTTGCTCATATATCTTAACATCATCCAGCTTTATTATTTCTCCATCAAAATTAACTCTTTGTACTAAATCTGATTTTGATAATAGTATAGAGATCTTGCTATCTTCAATTATAAATTCTATTCTTTCCTGTGGATACCCCATATCTATAGGTACGTAAGCCGCACCTGATTTTATAACTGCTAGCATTCCAATTACCATTTCTATAGAACGTTCTACAAATAAACCTACTATATTTTCTCGACCTATTCCTTTGTTTCTTAATACTCTTGCAAGCTGATTTGCTTTTTCATTTAGTTCTCTATAGGTCAGATGTTTGTCTTCATATACTACTGCTATATTATCTGGTGCTTTTTCTACTTGCTCTTCAAATAGCTGTTGTATAGTCTTATCCCTCGAATAGTCTGCTTTTGTATTATTAAACTCTACTAATATTTGTTCTCTCTCTTGCTCAGATAGTATGTTAGTATCAGCTATCTTTTGTTCTGGATTATCTACTATGCTTGATAAGAGATTCTTAAAATGTTCTACTATCCTTTGTATTGTTTCCTCTTTAAACAGCTTTGTACAATATTCAAGATTGAAGTTTATTCTGTTATTATTTTCTACTGCTGTTAATGTCATATCAAACTTTGATACTCTATTCTCATATTCATAGGGTTTAAAGGATAATCCTTCTATTTCCAGCTCGGTAGCTTCCATGTTTTGTAGTACAAACATTACATCAAATAGTGGATTCCTGCTCATTTCTCTTTCTATATCTAGCTTTTCTATTAGCTCTTCAAATTGATAGTCTTGGTTTTCATATGCTGATAGTGCATGTTCTTTTACTGTTTTCAGGAACTCTGCAAAGGATATTTCTCCTTTTGGTTGATTACGCATTACTAGTGTATTAATAAACATTCCTATTATTTCTTGTAGGTCTGCATGTCCTCTTCCTGCTATTGGTGTTCCTACTACTATATCTTCTTGTCCTGTATATTTGGACAATAGCACATTATATGCTCCTAACAGCAGCATGTACATTGTTGTTCCTGTTTGTTTCGTTAGCTGTCTTAGTTTTTCTGTTAAGCTTTCATCAATATTAAAGCTTACATTTGCGCCTTCAAAGCTTTGCACTGCTGGTCGTGGATAGTCTATTGGCATATTAAGTACTGGTATTTCTTCCTGAAAACTTGTTCTATCAAATACACTCGTCCAGTATTCTTCCTGCTTCTTGATTTCCTCTCCACCCAAAAGCTTATTCTGCCATTCTGCAAAATCCTTGTATTGTATTTTTAGTGGTTTAAGCTGTTGTCCTGAATACAACCTTATGAACTCTTTTGCAACAATTGACATAGATGTACCGTCAGAAATGGCATGATGCATGTCCATAAATAATATATGTTTTTCTTCTGAAATTCTTAATATATACGCTCTTAGTAAAGGGGCTTTACTTAAATCAAATGGCTTTACCAAACTATTCAAATATTCTTCTGCCTTATCTTCTTCTATATCTACATAATTAATTTTAAAATCTATATTTTTATGTACTCGTTGATAGAATTTTCCGTCAATTAAGCAAAAAGATGTTCTTAATACTTCTTGTTGTGAAATAGTCTCATTAAATGCACTTTCAAGCTTCACTTTATCTAGTTTTCCTTCAATAGTATACGCAAATGGCATATTGTAATTAGTAGACTGTGGATCTAATTCATTTAGTATCAGCAATCTTTTCTGTGCTGATGACACTTCATATTGCTCTTTTTTCTCAGCTGGTGTTATTGTATATAAATCTATAGACTCTTTATACTTAAAGTTCTCTTTAAAATTAAAGTATTCTTTATTAATCCATTGTGCATATGCTTCAACCGTAGGATAATTAAAAATCTGAGTATATGGAATATTTTTTTGTACTAGCTCACTTAAATTGTTGGATGCTTTAATTGCACTAATGGAGTTACCACCCATATCAAAGAAGTTGTCTTGCACACTGATTATATTATAGCCTAGTGTATCAGCCCATCCTTGCATAACATATTTCTGTATGTCTAAGTAGTGATTAATCTCTATATTTGCTAACTGTTTATTTTTTTCTGCATCACATTCAACCCAACATCTTGTACGTTCAAATGGATATGTTGGAAGATTCGCTTTATATGTACTTTCATTCCATTTTTCCCATTGGATATCTGCACCATTTACATATAGTTGACATAATTGTTGTAGTATGTTTAAGCTTTGATTTTGAGTTTTATCGTATAGCTCAATAACCTCTTTTGCCTTTTTGTTTAATTGAAGCTTATCTCTTTCTGTTATTTCGCATTTATTTTTATCAACGTTACTTTTTACTATTTTGTGAACGTTATAATATACTTCTTTTTCTTTTATATCATCAATAGTTAAATTATTTATTGTATTAAGCTTATATTCTAATTCATCTAGACTTTGTACTATTAACACTAGTCTATGCTGGTAGTGTTCTCTGCCTGTACAAGCAGTATAGCAAATATCTTCTAGCTTACTGGATTTTGCTTGAATATAGCTTTTATATTGCTCTACTAAGGTTAGTAATGCCTCTTTTGTTTTCGCAGATATTGTTAATGCATAGTAATTTTCAGCTTCCAGTTTTGTAGCTTCTGCCTGTTGTATTGGTGATTCTTCTAAAACTACATGACAATTGTTGCCGCTAAAGCTGTAGGCATTAACTCCACATCTTCTGGGTATATTGGAAGGTTCCCAATCTAATAATTTAGTATTAACATATACAGGAGATTGATTGAAATTAATTGTTCTATTTGGCTTTTGATAATTAATGGTCGGGGGAATTTGTTTATACTTCAATGCTAATACTGCTTTTATCAATCCAGCCATACCTGCTGCACTGTCTAAATGTCCTATATTGCTTTTAACAGAACCTATGGCACAAAACTGTTTATCATCAACATATTTTCTGAATGCTTTGCTAATTGCTGTTAGTTCTATTGAATCACCAAGAGGTGTTCCTGAACCAAATGCTTCTATGTACTTAATAGTTTTTGGGTCAATATTTGCTTGTTTCCATGCGTTTATTATAGCTTCTTCTTGTGCAGGTGCATGTGGTGCTGTAATGCCACTTGATGTACCATTTTGACTTATTGCACTTCCCTTTATAACAGCATAAATATTATCCTTATCTTCTAATGCCTTATCTAACGGTTTTAAAAATACAGCTGCTACCCCTTCTCCAAAAACCGTTCCATCCGCACTATCATCAAATGCATGTACTCTTTGGGATTTTGACTCTATTCCCACTTCATAAAGACCTTGTACTGGCATAAAATTTATTCTTACTCCACCAGCTATGGCTTGTTCGCATTCGCCATTTTTTATGTTCTGACATGCCATGTGTACTGCTGTTAAGGATGATGAACATGCTGTATCTATAACCATACTAGGTCCTTTTAAGTCTAGGACATAAGAAATTCTACTTGCTATAATAGAGGAAAGATTTCCTGCAATAGCCATTCCTACTGATTCAGGCTGTGCTTTTATTATATAGCTTTGGTAAATGGGCCAACTGCTGTGTCCAACAAATATTCCTGTGTTTGTTGATTTAATTTTATTACCTGAATACCCTGCGTCTTCAATAACACTCCATACTGTTTCAAGAAAAAGTCGTTGATTTGGATCCATTAAACTGGCTTCTTTTGGTGTAATATCAAAAAAATTGTGATCAAATTTATCTATTTCTTTTAGATATCCACCTTGATTATATATGTTTTGATCATTATTAATTCCAGTATTATGTACTATTAGTTTTTCTGTATCATTTATTCTTTCAACTGGATAATCTGTTATACAATCCTTTCCAGTTTTTACGTTTTCCCAAAATTCATTTATATTATCTGCCATAGGTAGTTTTGCAGCTATTCCAATTATTGCAATGTCGTTGGACTTTTGTACATCTTTTTGTTTTAATATTTTACTGAGTATTTCGGCAGATACTTTTTTATCTATCTTACCTTCTAGTGTATGTTGTATTATTAACTGCGTTATATCTTTCAAGAACAACATCATCCTCCTAAATACTTTTTAGAACTATATAGAAAGCACTAAATATTTTACATTAAGCATATTCTTAGAGTACTTTATATCAAAGATAAATGTCATTTCGTACTTTGACCAATGTAAAATATTTATTAACATTTATATAGTAAATGGTCTTCAGGTATTAAACGTTCAAATATAATGCTATTAAATACATTAATTTGTTCACCTTTTCTTCCTAGAATACCTTTGAATCTCCACATTTTCAATATTCACGCAACTTTATTATAACATATTTTTACCGCATGCTTGAATTTGTAATAGTATAATCTCTTTAATATTACTATAGTATGGGTGAAATTTAATAACTGACTAAACATTGTTTCTGCCACTTATTATAAATGCATTGAACCTTCAAAAAAAGCACCTCCTGTCTTTATATAAACAAAAGGTGCTTTTTTATATTATGTTCTTATGTTTAGTGCCTGTTATTTACGTTTCTACTAGTGACTTACTTAATCAAATCTACTGCTTCTTGCGGAACATATGTACATATACCATTAAATATTGTTAGTCCATTCATTCTTATTACTACACCATTTAGCTCTGCAATGTTTTTATATACTGGAAGCTTCAAAATATCCTCACCCTTGGTAACTATAACTACAGGGTTTTTGATGTCCGAGTTATCCCATTCAACGATCGCACCCTTAGCTTCAAATGCAGCTCTTGCTTTTACAAACAATTCAGCAGTTGCTTCATCTAAATCTAAACCAAGTACCCTCGCAATATATTTCGCAACATCTGTATTCTCAACAACTCCAGACAGCTTGTCACTATTCGGAGAATATATATACAGCGGTACATCCTCTCCTGTATGCCCTGTAGTAGTCCAGCCAATACATGCACGCTTGCTTATCATTGGACCTACTACTGAGCTTAAGCCTCCTGTTGCTGATTTTATAGCCTCTATTTCAGCTTCAGTTAAATCTTTTATTCCAAAATATTCAGCCATAACTTCAGCTACATTGCTCTTATCTTTATTAAGCTTATTATGTATTACATCAGTAGTAAGCTTTATAGCCTTTAAGGGTTCTAAAAACGTTGACAATGGTGCGTAAGAGTAGGATTTATTGGTTCCAGCAGCCCCTACGGATATACCGCCAGTTCCATGATCTGTTGCAGAAACTATTACAGTCTCGCCGTTTTGCTTCGCAAAGTCAAGTGCTACCTTAACAGCATCATCAAAGGCTAATACATCACTAAGAACTCCTGTTATATCATTTGAATGTGCTGCCCAGTCAATCTTTGAACCTTCTACCATTAAGAAGAATCCATCTTCATCCTTAGATAATACTTCTATTGCCTTTTGTGTCATTTCTGCCAAGCTTGCCTGTTTTGAAGGATCTCTATCAAAATCATAATCTAATGCCGCAGGTGCAAATAATCCCCAAAGCTTGTCAGAGGTTGATGCTTTCAGTTCCTCTGGAGTTGTAACATAATCATATCCCAGATTCTTGATTTCAGCTATTAAATCTTCTCCATCCCCTCTTCCTTCCTTTGAAAAGAAATGGCTTCCTCCTCCAAGAACTACATCAAGCCCATTATATACCTGCTGTTCGCTTATAACATCATAATTGCTTCTATCTGGAAAATGTGCAGTAAAATCTGCTGGTGTTGCATGCATAACCTCGGATGTTGAGACTATTCCAACTGCTTTGTTTTTAAGCTTTGCAGCTTCTAATAAGGTTGCTACAGGTCTTTTTTCTTCTGAAGAAGGTAATGTAGCAACATACTTGTCCCATGTTTTATATCCTGTAGCTAAAGCAGTCCCGCCAGGAGCTGAATCTGTTATAGGTCCCCCTGCCCAGTAGGTTCTTACCAAACCTGTTGCCATTTCATCCAAAGCCAGTGCCTCACCTTTGTACCATCTGGCAATAGTTGTTGCAGCAACGCTGGTTCCATCTGGTATCAGAAAAATAACATTTTTTATGGTTGCTTGACTCCCGTTAGCACTTATGAATGTAATACTGGCAAATAAGAGTAAGAAAGTTAGAATAACCGCTGTAATTTTTTTAGTCCTCATAGTGTCCCTCCCAATTTATGTTTTTCTTAGAGATTATTTGACAAATAAAATGAAATTCCTTCCTATTTTTAATAAAATCACAAATACTATAGCACTGCTTCTAGCAATATTTATGGTTTTACAAGCTGTAAAGGTTATTATAAAAATCTTTTACTAAGG